>DATGGC010000244.1:0-6829 GCA_035308745.1 Candidatus Limnocylindrales bacterium
AAGCCAGCAGCCAAGGCCGCCGCGACCAAGGCTCCAGCCAAGGCGCCGGCGAAGGCCGCGGCCAAGCCGGCCCCGAAGGCGACCGCCAAGGCCAAGGCGCCGGCAAAGGCTCCGGCAAAGGCGACGAAGACCCCGGCCAAGTAGCCTCGGTCAACTAGCTCCGAACCGGCGGTTCGCCGCCGGACGAGCTCGCTAGGCGATCGGTTGGCCCGGTGCGACGGCGCGCGGATCCGATGGTCGGGTGATCGCGAACGTCAGCCCACCCAGCAGGCCGGTCACGGTCGTGATCGCCAGCAGGAGGCCCGCCGTCGTGAGCTGCTGGTTCCAGTAGAAGCGGGTGAATGAGGCCACGTCGGTCACGCCCACCGCGGCCAGGTCGGCGGCCTTGCCATCGAGGATGTAGCGCTGGTAGACGCAGTCAGCGCCGGCTGAGCAGCTGATCTGGCCGCCCAGGTTCGCGTCGCGATAGCCGTCGTCGGCAGCGAAGAAGAGCAGCTTCACGGCAAGCAGCAGCGCGGCCAGGGTCAGCCCGGTCACCAGGCCCGCGAACAGGCTGTTGGCGATCACCCGGCGCCAGGCGCCGCGGCCGCGGTTGGAGCGCTGGTTGGCGTAGTAACCGATCATCAGGCCGGCCAGCGGGGCGAGCAGCCAGTAGATCGGTTCGATCGGGATCACCAGCAGGAAGCTGACCCCGATCGTGACCGCCATCCCGATTCCGACATAGGCTGCCGTGATCGCGCCGCGGTCGATGAAGCGCTTCAATGCGCGCTCGACAGTGCCGCCCGACCCAGGTACCGGCTGCCTTCGCCGAGCTCGCCCTCGATCCGCAGGAGCCGGTTGTACTTGGCGACCCGCTCGGAGCGCGATGGGGCGCCCGTCTTGATCTGGCCGGTGCCCATCGCCACGACCAGGTCGGCGATCGTGGTGTCCTCCGTCTCGCCCGAGCGGTGGCTGACGATCGACGCCCAGCCGGCCCGCCGGGCGAGCTCGATCGCGTCGATCGTCTCGGACAGCGTCCCGATCTGGTTGAGCTTGATCAGCACGGCGTTCATGGCGCCTTCGGCGATCCCCCGGGCGATGAACTTCGGATTCGTGACCAGGATGTCGTCGCCGACGAGCTGGATCTTCGAGCCGAGGCGGGTCGACAGCTCCCGCCAGCCGGCCCAGTCGTCCTCGCCCAGGCCGTCCTCGAGCGAGACGATCGGGTACTTCGCCGCCCAGCGCTCCCACAGGTCGATCAGCTCGCCCGAGTCCAGGGTCCGCTTCTCCGAGGCGAGCTCGTACTGCCCGGTCACGCCTTCGACGCCGGTGCCCTCGACCAGGATCGAGCTGGCCGCCGGATCGAGGGCGATCGCGACCTCGTCGCCGGGCCGGTAGCCGGCCTTCTCGATCGCCCGCAGGATCAGCTCGACGGCCGCCTCGTTGGACGGCAGCGATGGGGCGAATCCGCCCTCGTCGCCCTGACCGGTGGCGTGGCCCTCGTCGTGGAGCAGCCCGCGCAAGGCGGCGAAGATCTCGGCCCCCGCGCGCAGCGCGTCGGTGAACGTGTCGAGGCCGACCGGCATCACCATGAACTCCTGGAAGTCGGTCGAGTCCTGGGCGTGCTTGCCGCCGTTGAGGATGTTGAACATCGGCACGGGCAGGATTCGGGCGCCGACGCCGCCCAGGTAGCGGTACAGGGGCAGGCCGTAGGACGCGGCGACCGCGTGGGCACAGGCCAGCGAGACGCCCAGAGTGGCGTTCGCCCCGAGGCGGGCCTTGTTGGGCGTGCCATCGAGGGCGATCAGGGCCGCGTCGATGCCGGCCTGGTCCTCGGCGTCGGCGCCGATCAGCTCCGGTGCGATCGTGTCGGTCACGTTGGCTACGGCCTTGAGCACGCCCTTGCCGCCGAAGCGGGTCTTGTCGCCGTCGCGCAGCTCGACCGCTTCGTTGGCACCGGTCGAGGCGCCCGAGGGCACGGCCGCCCGGCCGAGGGCACCGTCCTCGAGGACGACGTCCACTTCGATCGTGGGATTGCCCCGTGAGTCGATGATCTGGCGGGCGTCGATTCCTGCGATCGAGCTGGTCATCAGCGCGCCTCCGCCCCGACGGACGAGGCCGCTTCGAGGGTCGGCGGCCGGTCGAGGAGGACGGCGATCCCGGGCAGCTCGCGACCTTCGAGGAACTCGAGCGACGCGCCCCCGCCCGTCGAGATATGGGTCATCCGCGAGGCCAGGCCCTGCTGGGTCACCGCCGCGACCGAATCGCCGCCACCGACCACGACGGTCGTACCCGCGTCGGCCCGATCGGCGAGGTAGCGGGCGATCGCGTTTGTGCCGTGGGCGAAGGACGGGATCTCGAAGACGCCCAGCGGTCCGTTCCAGAAGACGGTCTGGGCCGGCTCGAGGGCCTCTTCCATCAGGGCCAGGGTTTGCTTGCCGACGTCGACGATGTGCCATGAGGCCGGAATCTTCTCGGCCGAGAGCGTCTTGTACTCGGTGCCCTGGGTCACTTCCTTGGCCACGATCACGTCGACCGGCAGGACGATCCGGACGCCCTTGCCGTCGGCCGCGGCCAGGATCCGGCGGGCCTCCTCGACCCGATCCGGCTCGGCCAGGCTCTTGCCCACGCTCTTGCCCTGGGCGAGCAGGAATGTGTTGGCCATGCCGCCGCCGATGATGAAGCCGTCGACCCGGTCCATGAGGTGCTCGAGGACCGCGATCTTGCCCGAGACCTTGGCCCCGCCGATGACCGCGAAGAACGGCCGGGCGGGATCTTCGAGCAGGTTCGAGAGGGCCTTGATCTCGGCTTCCATCAGCAAGCCGGCATACGCCGGCAGGAACTTGGTGATGCCGACCGTCGAGGCATGGGCGCGGTGAGCCGTCCCGAACGCATCGTTGACATACAGGTCGGCGTACGAGGCCAGGGTCTGGGCGAAGCCCGGGTCGTTGGCCTCTTCCTCGGCATGGAAGCGCAGGTTCTCGAGGAGCAGCGCCTCACCCGGCCGGAGCCGGCGAATCGCGTCCTCGGTGCCCACGCCCAGGGCGTCGCCGGTGCACGGCACGCTCATCCGGAGGAGCTGGCTCAGGCGCTCGGCCACGGGTCGCAGGCGCAGCCCATCCTGGACCTTGCCGTCGGGCCGGCCCAGGTGGCTGGCCAGGATGACCCGGGCGCCCTGGCCCAGGAGTGCCCGGATCGTGGGCACGGCCGCCCGGATCCGCGAGTCATCGGTGACCTTGCCGTCCTGGAGCGGCACGTTGAAGTCGACGCGAACGAAGACGCGCTTGCCGCTGGCGTCGACGTCCCGGATCGTGAGCTTGTCCATCGTCTCGGCCGGCCGGTCAGGCGACGCTGACGGGCAGGCGCTCGGCGACGAAGCTGATCAGGTCGGCCACCCGGCAGCTATAGCCCCACTCGTTGTCGTACCACGAGATCACCTTGACCATCGTCCCGCCGATGACCATCGTCGAATCGGCGTCGATGATCGAGGACCGGGTGTCACCCCGGAAGTCGGTCGACACGAGCGGCTCGTCGGAGACGCCCAGGATGCCCTTGAGCGGTCCCGCGGCCGCCTCACGGAAGGCCGCGTTGACCTCTTCGACGGTCGTCGGCCGGGCCAGATCGGCCGTGAAGTCGACGACGCTGACGGTCGGGGTTGGGACGCGCAGGCTGAAGCCGTCGAACTTGCCCTTCAGGTCGGGGATGACCAGGGCCAGGGCCTTCGCCGCGCCGGTCGTCGTGGGGATGATGTTGAGCGCCGCGGCGCGCGCCCGGCGGGGGTCCTTGTGGGCCACGTCGAGGATGCGCTGGTCGTTGGTGTACGAGTGGATCGTGTTCATCAGGCCGCGCTCGATCGTCCAGTTGTCGTGGACGACCTTGGCCGCCGGAGCCAGGCAGTTCGTGGTGCAGCTGGCGTTACTGATGATGTCGTGGGTCGCCGGGTCGTAGCGATCCTGGTTCACCCCGAGCACGATCGTGATGTCCTCCCCCTTCGCCGGGGCGCTGATGATCACCTTGCGGGCGCCCGCGGTGAGGTGCGCCCGGGCCTTGTCCGCGTCGGTGAAGATGCCCGTCGACTCCAGGACGATGTCGACGCCCAGGTCGCCCCACGGCAGGGCGCCCGGATCGCGTTCCTTGAGGACCTTGATCTCGCGGCCGTCGATGATCAGCGAGTCGTCGGTATGGTCGACGGTGCCGGGGTAGGCGCCGTACGTCGAGTCGTGCTTGAACAGGAGGGCGTTGAGCGATGTCTCCACGAGGTCGTTGACGGCCACGACCTCGACGTCGGGCGCACGCTCGATCAGCGCCTTGAGCGACTGCCGACCAATGCGGCCGAAGCCATTGATTCCGACGCGGACGGTCATCTGTGGATCCTCCTGGAGCTCGCCTGCCACGCGCTGCAGCAGGTCATGGTGGTGCAATCAGTTCGTGACGTGTGCGGGTCGAGGTCCGCGCCGACCGCTGCCCTTGGTCAGCGGGGCACGGGAACTTCGGCCTCCATCGTACGACGCCGAGCGCCTCTCGACCGCAGGGCCAGCTAGCCGGCGTCCAGGCGAGCCCGGCCGGCCCGCCAGCGCTCGTCGCTGAGACGTCCGCCAACGAGGGGCTGCGCACCGGCCAGGCTGACGTCGGGACCGAGAATCGGCGGAACGAGCCGGACCCGGGCTGCGGGCACCGCGAATGAGCCGCGCTTGATCTCGGCCCGGGCCGGATCGAGGAGCCGGTCGCCCTGGTGCTCGGCGATCGATCCGCCGATCACGATCAGGTCGGGGTTGAACGTGTTGACGAAGCCGGCACAGGCCATCGCGAACGCCCGCCGGGCATGGTCCATCAGGCGCATGCACACGCCGTCATGGGCAGCCTCGCCTTCGGCCACGTCGCGGGCATCGAGCCCGTTGGGCCCGTCCGGACTGGCTGCCGCCCGGGCCGCCAGGAAGGGCGAGGTTCCGTTGGCGACGGCGGCGCGCGCGTCGCGGGCGAGCGCGACACCCGACGAGATCGCCTCGAGGTGGCCCCGACCGCCGCAGCCACACAGCGGGCCGTCGAGCTCGATCGAAACGTGGCCGAGCTCGCCCGCGGTCCCATCGGGCCCGAGGATCAGGTGGCCGTCGGACACGATCGCCCCGCCGACCCCGGTCGAGACGGTCACGTACAGGAAGTCCTCCACGCCGCGGGCAGCACCGAAGGCCTGCTCGCCGAGCGCCGCCACGTTCGTGTCCCGCTCCAGGTAGGTCGGCAGGCCGAGCGCGGCCTCGAGCCGGGCGGCCATCGGGATGTGGTGGAAGTCGGGGCCCAGGTTGGGCGGGCTGACGATGATCCCGCCCCACGGATTGACCGGTCCAGGCGATGAGACGCCGATTCCGGCCAGGTCGGCGTCACGGGGGGCATCGGCCCGGGCCGCCTTGAGGGTGTCGATGCAGGCCTGGATGACCGCCTCCGGCCCATCGGCACTGGGCGTGTTCGTCGCCTGGCGGGCGACCCGACTGCCATCGGCCAGGATCACCGCGGCCCGGACCTGGGTTCCGCCGAGGTCGAGGGCCAGGACCGGCCGCTGCATCGTTCGGATCTTCCTCAGTCGGTTGCGGTGATCGTCGGTTGCACTCTAGCAAAGCAGCAGGAGACCCCCGCCGAACGCTCGACGAGGGTCTCCTGAACGCTGTCTCGGACGGTCAGCCGCCGATCTTGAAGACCTTGCCGCCGCAGATCGGGCAGGTGCCCGAGATCGCCGGCTTGCCATTCTTCATCGTGATCTTCTGGGGATTCACGACTTCGACCTTCTTCTTGTCCTTGACGCAATAGGCCTCGGCCATTCCGGGTCTCCTCTCCACGAATTCCTCGGCGTTACGACGCGATTGCCCCGTATCCGCCCCTACGTTCCGTTCCAGAGTGACGGCCGCCAGCGGTCCGTCCCAGCGCTGCGCTTCTGGCGTTCCATCGCGGCGAGATTCCAGAGTCCTTCGAGTCCGGTCTCGACGCAGGCCGCTTCCGCGCGGCTCCTGACCTCACCGGTTGCGAAGTCGCCCGTCGGCCGGTGTGCGTAGACCGCACACACGACACCTGCACGACAGCCAGCCAGCCCGGCCAGGACCAAGAGTGCCGATGCCTCCATCTCGAAGTTGAGGACGCGCTGGCGCGCCATCTCTTCAGCGAGGTCAGGGTAGCGGATGGGCAACCGTGGTATCGGACGCCCTTGCGCACCGAAAAACCCGGGGGCCGTGGCCGTTATCCCGACATGCGCCGGGTGCCCCAGCTTCGCCGCTGCCTCGACGAGCGCCGCGACTGCCTCGTAGTCGGCAACCGCGGGGTACCCCTCGTGGACGAAGAAGCCGGTCGTCGCCTCGAGCCGGACAGAGCCGGACGAGATGATCAGGTCGCCCACCGCGATCTCCGGTTGGAGCGCGCCGCACGACCCGACCCGGATGAAGGTCGGACGTTCCGTGATCGCCAGGATCTCCGCTACGACGATCTCGACGTTGTCGGTGCCGATCCCGGTCGAGACGACCGAGACCCGCTCGCCGCGATACGTTCCGGTGACCGAGGCGAACTCCCGGTGTCGCCACTCGCCTTCGATGTTCTCGAGGCGCGTGGCGATCCGTTGGGTTCGATCGGGGTCGCCAGGGAGGAGGATGTACTCGGCCAGGTCACCCGGGCCAAGTCCGATGTGGTACTGCCGTTCTCCGGCGGGGAGTGCGACGCGGTGATCCGCGTTCGGCAAGACCTGATCCTCGCTCGCGTAGCGCTTCGCTGGCGCGAAACTCGGCCGAGGATAGACCCGCGCTCGAACGAGCGTCAACTCGGGCCGAGCGTGGGTCACGCACGCGGAGCCTCGCTCGGAGCCGGCGGGGCGAGC
>DATGGC010000245.1:0-1615 GCA_035308745.1 Candidatus Limnocylindrales bacterium
TCCCGCCGACCTCGACCGATTCCTCCACTACCGGTTGATCACCTTCCTGGGGATGGCCATCGGTGAGCTGTTCGCCCTCGACGGCCTCGCCGAAGACTGCGCGGCAGACGGCGTGTACGAGGGCCTGTTCACCGCGGCGCCGCTCAACAAGCAGGGCGGCTCCGGCTCGACGGCCAACGCCCTCGCCCTCAAGTGATCGGGATGTCCGCCAACGCATTCACGGTCGAGATCGACGCGGCCCTCAACGACCCGGCCTTCGTGCGCGATCCGTACCCGGTCTTCCGCCGCCTGCGCGACGAGGATCCCGTCCACTGGAGCCCGAGCTGGGGGATGTGGCTGGTGACTCGCTACGAGGATGTCGCGGCGGTCGCCCGCGACCCGCTTCGATTCTCCAACGCGGGTCGGGTCGCCGGCCGGATGGCTGGATTCTCAGCCGGCGAACAGGCCGAGCTGGCGCCATTCCGGGCGCACTTCGGGGCCGGCCTGATCGACTCCGATCCGCCCGACCACGCCCGGCTGCGCTCGCTCGTCGTGCGGGCCTTCACACCGCGCGTGGTCGAGGCGATGCGGCCCAGGATTGCGGCCCTGGTCGAGGAGCTCGTGGGTCGCCACCGGCCCATCGGCCGGCTCGACGCGGTCCGCGACCTGGCCTATCCCCTGCCGTCGATCGTGATCGCCGAGATCCTGGGCCTGCCAGCCGGCGACCGGGCCCAGTTCAAGCACTGGGCGGACGTGATCAGCCGCTTCTACGGCAGCCACGGCGAGGAGCGCCTGGCGGCCGCCCGGGCCGGCCAGGAGGCCGTCTTCGAGGCCCGCGCCTGGCTCGCCGGCCTGGCGGCCGAGCGACGAAGGCAGCCGGCCGACGACCTGCTGTCGCGGCTCGTTGCCCAGCAGGAAGGCGGCGGCATGACCGGGGACGAGCTCCTGGCCACGTGCGTGACCCTGATGATCGCCGGGCACGAGACGACGACCAGCTTCATCGGCGTCGGCCTCCACTCTCTGCTGGGCGAGCCAGCCGAGCTCGCCCGGTTCCGCGACCAGCCCGAGGTCCGGCCCTCCGCCCTGGAGGAGCTCCTGCGCTATGAGAGCCCCGCCCAGAAGAACGCCCGGGTGGTGCTGGCCGAGACGAGCCTGGGCGGCAAGTCGCTCCACGCCGACGAGCTCGTGCTTCTCCTCAACGGCGCTGCGAATCGTGACCCGGCGGTCTTCGCCGATCCCGATCGGTTGATCCTCGACCGGACGGACGAACGCCACCTCGCGTTCGGGATCGGGATCCATTTCTGTGCTGGAGCCGGACTTGCCCGGGTCGAGGCATCGGTTGCCCTGCCCGTGCTGGCCAGCCTGCCGGGCGTCCGCCTCGCGGACGAGGCGCCCCACTGGCAGCCCAACACGAACCTGCGTGCCCTCGAGTCGTTGCCAATCGCCTTCGAGCCCCACGAGTCCGGGTCGTGACGCCCGCCGTCCATGCGCCGGCCCTGGCCGGCGTGGTCGTCGTCGAGGTTGATGGCGGCGAGGCCGGCGCGGTCGCCGGGATGACCCTGGCCGACCACGGCGCGGCGGTGATCAAGGTCGAACCGCCCGGTGGAGCCCCGGAGCGGAGCAGGTCCGGCGCAGA
>DATGGC010000246.1:0-7442 GCA_035308745.1 Candidatus Limnocylindrales bacterium
CCGAGCCCCGCCCGGGCGACGGCGGCGGCGCGATCCACATCGCGGTCTGGGTGCCCTACCAGCAGGCCGAGGCCCGCCTCGCCGCCGCGCTCGCCGCCGGCGGCCGGCTCGTCTTCGACAAGTACGCGCCCGCCTGGTGGACCCTGGCCGACGCCGCCGGCAACGAGGTCGACATCGCCACCTCGATGCACCGCGACTGACGTCGCCCCAGCCGCCTCGTGCGGTACTCTCCGACGATGGTCGACAACCGGAGCACGTTCTACGTCACGACGGCGATTGCCTACGCCAACAACCAGCCGGGGCTGCACACCCTCTACGAGGTGATCGGCGCCGACGTCATCGCCCGCTGGCACCGGATGCTGGGCGACGACACCCGCTTCCTGACCGGCACCGACGAGCATTCGATCAACATCGCCCAGCGGGCCGCAGAGGAGGGGATGACGCCGCGCGCCTTCGTCGACGAGAAGGTCGAGCTCTTCCGCTCCTCGGAGCGCCTGCTGGCAATCGCCCCCGATCGCTTCATCCGGACGACCGACCCCGACCACTACCGCTCGGCCCAGGAGATGGCCCGCCGGGCGTACGCCAACGGCGACATCTACCAGGGCACCTACGAGGGCTGGTATTGCCCGAACGAGGGCTTCCGGAGCGCGTCGGAGGTCGTCGAGACGGCCCGCGGCACGATCTGCCCGAACCACCCCGACGTGCCCCTCCAGTGGCTGACCGAGCAGAACTGGTTCTTTCGCCTGTCGGCCTACCAGGAGCGCCTCGAGCGCTATTACGCCGACCATCCCGACTTCGTCCAGCCCGACTATCGGCGCAACGAGATGCTCGGCTTCATCCGCTCCGGGCTCGAGGATTTCTCGATCAGCCGGGCCGGCGGTGGCTGGGGGATCCCGTTTCCGATCGGCGCGGATGGTGGATCCTCGCAGCGCGACGACGGCAGCTGGGATCCTGACGCGGGCACGATCTATGTCTGGTACGACGCCCTGATCAACTGCATCACCGGGGCCGGCTTCCCGGACGACCCGGCCGCCTTCGCGCACTGGTGGCCGGCCGACCTGCACGTGATCGGCAAGGATATCGCCCGCTTCCACACGATCTACTGGCCGGCGATGCTGTGGAGCGCCGGGCTCGAGGCACCCCGCCACGTCTGGGTCCACGGCTGGCTGCTGGTCAAGGGCGGCGAGCGCATGAGCAAGAGCCGGGGCAACTTCTTCGATCCCAACGACGTGGTCGCCGCCCTTGGCTCGGACGGCGCCCGCTACGTGACCCTGGCCGAGGTCGCCTTCGATCGCGATACCGAGGTCAGCTGGGAGTCGTTCATCCGGCGTTACAACGCCGACCTGGCCAATGACTTCGGCAACCTGGTCAACCGGACGGTGTCGATGGCCAATCGCTACCTGGCGGGGGAGCGCCCGGCCGCTTCGGACGGCGGCAGCCTGCGCACGGCGTGGGACCGCGTCCTGCCCGTCTATCGCGCGCAGCTCGAAGGCTGCCTGCTCCATGCCGCCCTCTCGACGCTCTGGGAGTTCGTCGGGGACGCCAATCGGCTGGTCGACGCCGAGAAGCCCTGGGAGCTGGCCAAGGCCATCAAGCTGGGCGGGCCGGACGGCGAATCGGCCGCGCTCCGCCTGTCGGCGGTCCTCGGCGACCTGGTCGAAGCGTGCCGCCTGGTGGCCCTGGCCGGTGCGCCGTTCCTGCCGGCAACCGGGCCGCGGATCCTGGCCCAGCTCGGCTATGCCTGGCCGTACGCCAGCGACGGCAATGGCGGGCCGCCGATCCTCGGCGAGCTGGGCTGGGGCGCCCATTCCGGCGAATCGGGCCGGCTCGAGGTCCCCGAGCCGCTCTTCCCGCGCCTCGACGTCGAGCCCAGCGCGACCCCCGCCTAGCCGCCCGGCGATGCGCCTGATCGACTCGCACGGCCACGTCCAGGCCGATCGCTTCGCCCACGATGTCGAGCTGGTGCTCGGTGGCGCCCGCCTGGCCGGCGTCGAGCGGATCCTGGTGCCCGGCTGGGACCCGCCGTCGAGCGCGGAGTCGCTCGAGCTCGTCGGACGCTATCCCTGGCTGGACGCTGCGGTCGGCGTCCATCCCCACGACGCGGCTGCCGTCGACGATGCGGGCTGGGCCACGGTCGTGGCCCTGGCGGCCGATCCGCGGGTTCGGGCGATCGGCGAGACCGGCCTCGACACCGACCGGGGGTTCTCGCCGCTCGAGGCCCAGATCGCCAACCTCCGGCGGAACCTGGACCTCGCCCGCACCAGCGGCAAGCCGGCGATCCTGCACTGCCGGTCGAAGCCCGGCGAGCGCGACGCCCAGGACGCGCTCGTCGCCGAGCTGCGGACGGCCGGCTTCGATGGCCCGACGGCGCTGACCGCCTTCGGCGGGCGGCCCCCGGCGATCATCCACTCGTATTCGGGCCCAGTCGACTACGGCGAGACGGTGATTGCGATGGGCCTGGCGGTCAGCTTCTCGGGGCTCGTCTTCCGGGCTGGGGAGGAGGCCAGTGCCTCGGTCGCCCGCCTCGTGCCCCGCGAGCGCCTGCTGGTCGAGACGGACGCCCCGTTCCTCCCGCCGCCCGGCGCACCGCGCAAGCGCAACGAGCCCGAGTGGGTCCGGGTCACCGCCGGCTGGCTCGCCGAGCAACGGTTGGAGTCGCCCGAGGCGCTGGGCGAGGGCCTCGTGGCGGCCTACGACTTCGTGCTCGGGCGGTCGTGACGTGGCGATGGTCCGGATCGCCGTCGCCTCGACGCCCCTGACCGCGACGCTGGAGGAGGCCGTTCCGGCGGCGATCGCGGCGGTCGAGGAAGCCGGCCGGCTGGGCGCCGCGATCGTGTGCCTGCCCGAGACGGCCGTGCCCGGCCATCGGGTCCAGGCGCGCTCCGTGCCGGTCGTTTCGGCCAAGGCGCTGGACGGCGCGCTGGGCCAGATCGCCGAGGCGGCTCGGCGGACGCGCGTCGCCACGATCGTGGGCACCGAGCGGCTGACGGCCGCCGGCCGGCAGATCGCATCGATCGTGATCGGCGCCGACGGGTCGATCCTCGGCGAGCAGGCCAAGACCCAGATCGACCCGAGCGAGGAGCTCGACTACGTTCCGGGCCGCGGACGGCGGCTCTTCGCCGTCGCCGGGGTCACCTTCGGGATCGCCATCTGCCACGAGGCATTCCGCTATCCGGAGATCGTCCGCTCGCTCGTGCTGGCCGGCGCGCAGCTCATCTTCGTGCCCCACTTCGTGATGACCGATGACGGCTCGCTGCCCGTCGCCTGGTGCGACGCGGCGAACCCGTACAACGAGAAGGCGGTCATGCTCCGGGCCCTCGAGAACACGGTCTTCGTCGCCGCCGCGAACAATGCCGGCCCCGACCAGGGCTCGATCACCGGGATCATCTCGCCTGCGGGGCGGCTCCTCGCGAGCCTGCCCTACGGCCAGGCGGGGGTGGTCGCCGCCGACCTGGACCTTTCCTCGGCGACGCGCGAGCTGGCGTTGCGCTGGACCCCTGCGCGGAGTGAGGTCGACGGATGACGGACGACGTCGTGATCACGACGGCTCGGCCCGAGCTGATCGCAGCCGTTCGGGTGATCGTCCCGGCCGGGGGAGTTGGCCGGGCCTGGGGACCCGCGCTCGACCAGGTCTGGGCGTTCCTGCGGGCGAATCCGGGCATCCGCCGGGGCCACAACCTCTTCCTGTACCACCATCCGCAGCGACGTGGCGACCCGCTGGCCGCCGACTTCGGCGTCCAGGTCTTCGAGCCGTTCGAGCCGTCCGGCAACGTGCGCGCCGTCGACACGCCCGGCGGCGAGGTCGCCCGGGTCGTCCACCGGGGTTCCTACGCCGAGATGGGCGCGGCCCACGCGGCGATCCATGCCTGGTGCGCCGCCCACGGCCGGAGCATCGGTTCCGCGTCCTGGGAGCTGTACGGCGACGCGACCGACGACCCTGCCGACCTCGAGACCACGATCAGCTACGTGCTGCGCTGATCTCCGGGGCGCAGCCACCCGCAGTTGACACGCGGCAAGGCGCGGCGGTACTGTATTGGCACTCTCACATCGAGAGTGCTAAAGCGAGTGGAAGCGAGCGGTTGAACCGGACGTCCTGAGGGGCGAGGTCCGTGGAGGAACCGTCCCGAGTCCCCGCCGGCACTCACCTTGGGATATCCGGGCCCGCCGGCACCTGCCGGCTTGCCCTCAACCAGCCACGCCGGCGGACGCCGCCGACACAGGAGGGCTCGCACCTTGGCCAAGGCCACTGAGAACAAGGCGACGGAGCGCAAGCTTCGGCCGCTGGGCGATCGCGTCGTGATCAAGCCCACTGCCCGCGAAGACATGACCAAGAGCGGCATCGTCCTGCCGGACACCGCCAAGGAGAAGCCCCAGGAGGGCTCCGTCCTGGCCGTTGGTCCCGGCCGGATCCTCGACGACGGCAAGCGCGAGCCGGTCGACGTCAAGGTCGGTGACAAGGTCCTGTACGCGAAGTACGCCGGCACCGAATTCAAGATCGAAGGCGACGACCTGTTGATCGTCAGCGCGAAGGACATCCTCGCGATCGTCGAGGGCTGACCGATCCGTCTCGCACGGATCCCCAACGAAACCCGGAGGAAGAGTCAAATTGGCTAAGCAGATCATCTTCGACGAGAGTGCTCGTCGCTCGCTGAAGCGGGGCATCGACCACCTCGCCGACGCGGTCAAGGTCACCATCGGGCCCAAGGGCCGGAACGTCGTCCTGGACAAGAAGTTCGGGTCACCGACGATCACCAACGACGGCGTCACGATCGCCCGGGACATCGAGCTCGATGACCCGTTCGAGAACATGGGCGCCCAGCTGCTCAAGGAAGTTGCCACCAAGACCGACGACGTTGCCGGCGACGGCACGACCACCGCGGTCGTCCTCGGCCAGGCGATGGTCTCCGAGGGCCTCCGGGTGGTCAGCGCCGGCGCCAACCCGATGGTCGTCAAGCGCGGCATCGAGGCGGCGGTCGCAGCGATCGTCGACGAGATCAAGAAGCAGTCCCGGCCGGTCGCCAACCGCGAGCAGATCGCGGCCGTGGCCGGGATCAGCGCCGCTGATCCGGAAGTCGGCGAGATCATCGCCGAAGTGATGGACAAGGTCGGCAAGGACGGTGTCATCACCGTCGAGGAAGGGCAGTCGCTCGGCCTCGAGAAGGAATACACCGAAGGCATGCAGTTCGACCGGGGCTATCTCTCGGCCTACTTCGTGACCAACCCAGACCGGATGGAGACCGTCCTCGACGATCCCCGGATCCTGATCACCGATCGCAAGATCTCGAGCGTGCCGGACATGCTGCCGGCCCTCGAGAAGGCGGTCCAGATCGGCCGTCCGATCGTGATCATCGCCGAGGACATCGACGGTGAGGCGCTCGCCACCCTGGTCGTCAACAAGCTCCGGGGGACCGTCTCGGTCCTGGCCGTCAAGGCCCCGGGCTTCGGAGATCGCCGCAAGGAGATGCTCCGCGACATCGCCATCCTGACCGGTGGCACCGTGATCAGCGAGGAGATCGGCCGGAAGCTCGACTCGGTCACCCTTGAGGACCTCGGCTCGGCTCGCCGCGTCGTCGCGACCAAGGACGACACGACGATCGTGGACGGCTCCGGCACCCCGGACCAGATCAAGGCCCGGATGAGCCAGATCAAGGCCCAGATCGAGGACACCACCTCCGACTACGACAAGGAGAAGCTCCAGGAGCGCCTTGCCAAGCTGTCGGGCGGCGTGGCCGTGATCAAGGTCGGCGCGGCCACCGAGGTGGAGCTCAAGGAGAAGAAGCACCGCATCGAGGATGCCCTCTCGACGACCCGCGCGGCCGTCGAGGAAGGCCTCGTCGCCGGCGGTGGGACCACCCTCCTGCAGGCCATCCCGGCCCTCGACAAGATCAAGCTCGAAGGCGACGAGAAGATCGGCGTGGACATCGTCCGCAAGGCGCTCGAGGCGCCGGCTCGTCAGATCGCCATCAACGCGGGCGCCCGCGGCGAGGTCGTCGTCGAGGCGGTCCGCAACGCCAAGAAGGGCCACGGCTTTGACGCGCTCAAGGGTGAGTACGGCGACATGTTCGCCCGAGGCATCGTTGACGCGGCCAAGGTCACCCGGTCCGCCCTCCAGAATGCTGCTTCGATCGCGGCCATGGTCCTCACTACCGAGACCCTGATCACCGACCTTCCCGAGAAGAAGGACGGCAACGGCGGTGGCCACGGCCATCCCGGCGGCGGCGGCGGAGACATGGACTTCTAGTCCCCTCCCGAAACCAGGCGCAACGAGCCCGGGTCATCGACCCGGGCTCGTCTGCGTCCCGCACGAGGCGGATAATCGGAGCGCATGGCAGCCCTCGACGATCGCGACGAACCCGTCGACCAGCGGCGCGGGCCGGAGCGCCTCGAGGCGTTCAGCGACGGCGTCTTCGCGATCGCCATCACCCTCCTCGTCCTCGAGGTCCGGGTCCCGCCGGCCGAGGACCTGGACAGCACCGCCCACCTCCTCGCCGCGCTCGGCGCGCTCTGGCCGAGCTACCTGGGATACCTCGTCAGCTTCGCCACGATCGGGATCATGTGGGCCAACCACCACAACCTGATCCGGCTGGTGGCGGCGGTCAGCCACGGGCTGATCCTCTCGAACCTGCTCCTCCTGCTGATCATCGGCTTCGTCCCGTTCCCGACCGCGCTCCTCGCCGCGACCCTGGGCACGCCGACCGGCCAGATCGGGGTCCTGGTCTATGCCGCCACGTTCATCGCGATCGCGGTCGCCTTCAACGTCGTCTGGGACCAGGTCCGGCGTGGCCGGGGCGTCCTGCGTCGTGACATCAGCCGGCGGTCGGTCGACGCGATCACCCGCAGCTATCGCCTGGGGCCACCGGGCTTCCTGCTGGCCTTCGTCGCGGCGCTGATCAACCCGGCCTGGGGGATGGCCGTGATCATCGTCCTCGTCGCCGTGTACATGCTGCCGTCGTCGTCCGGGGCATAGGCGCCCTCGCGGTCGTTTCCTCTTGGGCGATACGGTGCTCGCTGCATGACATTCCCCAGGGGATCGCAACCCGCAAGGCTGCTCGAGGCGTCGACTGGTTCGGCCCAGCCTGGAACCGAGAACGAATCGGCCAGGAAACGGCTCGCGCACGCCCGACGGTGCACCGGGAGCAGGCCCCATCCATCGCTTGGGGCATCCACTGGCCTTGGACTGCCCATGCAGCGAGCACGAGCGTTGCCTGGGCAATGGGTATCTTCGTGCATGGTCGCTGCGTGCGTAAGGAACCGGCGCAGGGTCGAGCGCCCACGACCCGCGGACGCCGATGACGCCGGATCGAGCCAGCTCACGCACGAATACCGCGAGCCAAGCGGAGTCGGGGCGCTCGGGATCGCCGCCAGGCAGCCTCAAGGCCCGGTCTTGTGCTGACAGCGACCATCCACGCGGAATCGCTGACCCCAAGGCTCAGTACGAGCCC
>DATGGC010000247.1:0-8357 GCA_035308745.1 Candidatus Limnocylindrales bacterium
TCGACCACCACGAAGCGCCGGCCGTTCCAGTCGGCATTGCCGTACAGCCGGTCCCGGGTCGTCCGGGCGCGGTCCTCGACGATCGCCCGGCGGCTGCCCAGGATCCGGTTGAAGAGCGTGCTCTTGCCCACGTTGGGCCGCCCCACGAGGGCGACGACGGGCAGTCCGGCGGCCACGCTCAGGCGGCGCCGGCGGCGAGCGTCGGCAGGGAGGTCGTTCGTCCGGCGGGCGTGGCGGCCAGGGCCAGGGCGGCCATCGCCAGGTCGTGGGCCCTGGCTGCGGCGGCGGCGGTCCCGGCGAACTCGAGGATCCGCTCGGCGACGGCCTGGAGGTCCTCGATCGGGGTCGAGGTCCCGCCAGTGATACCCACGATCCGGGCCTCGCCGAAGACGGCCGGATCAGCCAGGTCGGCGACGGCTTCGATCTGGATCGCCTTGGTCCCGACGATCTCGCACAGCCGGGTGAGCTCCTTGGTGTTGGCACTGGAGCGACCGCCGACGACGACCATCAGGTCGACCTCGCGCGCCGTCTCGAGGGTGTCCTGCTGGCGCCGGATCGTCACCGGGCAGACCGTATTGACGATCTTGAGCTCGTGGCTGCGGCCGACCATGAACGCGGCCAGCTTCTCGAATTTCCAGGGCGGCTGGGTGCTCTGCGAGAGGAGCGCCATCTTTTTCTTGCGGGGGATCTGCTCCCACTCGGCTTCTTCGTCGACGACGATCGCGTCGGGCGCGAAGCCGAGCAGGCCGACGACCTCGGGGTGGCGCGGGGTGCCGAGCAGGACGATCGTGTAGCCCTCTTCGACGAGCTTCATCAGCTCCTTCTGCTCCTGGATCACCCAGGTACAGGTGCCGTCGATCACGTCCAGGCCGCGGGCTTCGGCACGGGCCATCACGTCGGGCCGGACGCCGTGGGCCCGGATCACGATCGCCGCGCCACGATCGACATCATCGAGCGACTCGACGGTCTCCACGCCGACCCGCTGGAGCTCGGCGATCACGCCCTCGTTGTGGACCACCTGGCCGAGGGTATGGGTGACCCGGCCGGTCGACGCCGACTCCTTGGCCTTGTCGATCGCCTCCCGGACGCCATAGCAAAAGCCGGTCCTCTTGGCGATCCGGACTTCCTCGACGGTACCCATTGCCAGCCGATTATCGCACCCGTGGTGCCGAATCCCTCGCGCCCGACGGCGTGACCGCGCTCACCGGCGTTGGGACGTGCCCGTAGACACCCCGCTGGCGGGGCGGCAGGAGGGCGGCGATGCGGGCCATGATCAGCTCGGTGGCGGCCCCCTTGGCGGCCCGCCGGTCGAGGTCGGGAGGCAGGACGTCGGCCAGCCGGAACGGCACGCCGATCCGCATCTCGACCCGCTTGCCGAGGCGGGGCAGCTTGCCCCGCGGCCAGAACCGGTCGGTGTCGACCACGCCAACCGGCAGGATCTGGGCATTCGAGCGGAGGGCCAGCATCGCCACGCCGTCCTTGGCCGCCTGCATCTCGCCGGTCGCGCTGCGGGTCCCCTCGGGGAAGACGACGACGACGTTGCCGGCCTCGAGGATCCTGAGCAGCAGCCGGAAGACGTCGATATCGACGTTGGCCCGGTCGACGGGATGGACCGAGCCGGCCAGCACGATCGGGCCGACGATCGGCCAACGGGTCATCTCGCGCTTGCCCAGCCAGTGGATCCGGCGGCCGAGGCGCGGCGTCAGCCAGGCACCGACCAGGACCCCGTCGGCATTCGAGGCATGGTTGGAGGCGATGATCAGCGGCCCCTCGCGCGGAATCGCATCGAGCGCACCGCTGATCCGCACCCGGGCCAGGCTCCGGGTGATCGTCCGGGCGATCAGCGCCCCGAGGCGGATGAACCAGTTCGCGTCGCTGCGCAGGGAGCCGGTGTTGTCGCCCTCGCTCACTCGACGGGTCCCCCGCCCGGCACGCGGCTGGCCGCCGTGCTGGCCGATCCATGGGCCGGCACGTCGCCGGCCCGATGGATCGCGGCCACGACCTCGGCCACGGTCTCCTCGAAGGCGTTGCCATCGGTCACGATGTGGACCGCGTCGGGTGCCGGCCGGAGCGGCGCGACCGGCCGGTTCCGGTCGAGGTCGTCGCGCCGGAGCAGCTCGGCCAGGACCGCCTTCGCCTCGGGTCCGCCCGGGTCGAGCTGGCGTTCCTCGGCTCGCCGCCGGGCGCGCTCCTCGGCCGAGGCATCGAGGAAGACCTTCAGGCCGGCGTGGGGCAGGACGACCGTGCCGATGTCCCGGCCGGCCACGACGATCCGCCCGCCGCTGGCAATCGCCCGTTGGCGGTGGAGGAGCGCCGCCCGCAGGTCGCCGGCCCGGGACACCTCGCTCACCTGCCGATCCACGTCTGGAGCATGGACCCGGTCGGTGACGTCCTCGCCGTCGACGAGGACCCGGGCCAGCCGGCCGTACTCGTCGGCCGCAAGCTCGACCTCCGGGACGAGGGCAACGAGCGCAGCCTGGTCGGCGGGATCGATCCGCCGCTCGAGCACCAGCCAGGTGATGGCCCGATAGAGGAGGCCCGTGTCGCAGAACCGGAAGCCCACCTGGCGGGCCGCGGCGGCCCCGACGCTGCTCTTGCCCGACGAGGCCGGCCCGTCCAGGGCGACGACCAGCGGCAGGAGGGTCATCGCAGCCGGCTCATAGCGGCGGCTCGCGGCGGCCGGCGCCGAGTCCCCGGACCTCGGGCGCGGTCAACCGGCGGCAGCGGCCGCTGGCCAGGTCCTCCAGGCGGAGCGTGCCCAGTCGGACCCGGACCAGCCGGTCGACCGGCGCGCCGACCGCGGCGAACATCCGGCGGAGCTGCCGCTTCCAGCCCTGCTGGAGGGTCGAGCGGTACCAGGTCAGCTCGGGTGGGGGCGGCACGAGGACCGCCTCGAGCTTGCGCACCTCGACGGTCGTCATCAGCCGGAGGTGGGCCAGGGTCGCGAGGCCCTCCTCGAGCCGGATCCCCGCCCGGAGCGTCGCCTGCTGGGCGTCGTCGAGTGGCCGGCGCAGGCCGAGGGCGTACTCGCGCTCGACGCCGAAACGGGGATGGAGGACCCGCTCGGCCCATGCGCCGTCGTTCGTGAGCAGGATCAGGCCCTCCGAGTCCTGGTCGAGACGGCCGACCGGGTAGAGCCGGGCGCCCGAGGCCAGTGCGGTCGGGACGAGGTCGATGATCGTCCGCTCGGCGTGCCGGTCGCGGACCGTCGAGACGACGCCCATCGGCTTGTGGATCACGAGATGGACGGCGCTGGCCGCCTCGCCGATTGCCCGGCCGTCGACGAGGATCGCCGAGCCGACCGGGTCGACGGCCTGGCCCAGCGTCGCGACCTTGCCGTCGACGACGACCCGGCCCGCGGCGATCATCCGCTCGGCCTCCCGGCGCGAGGCGACGCCCGCCGCCGCGAGCACCTTCTGGAGCCGCTCGGTGGCCATCAGCCCTCCGCCCGGCCCGGGCCGACCGGCCGTGGCTCGACAGTCAGCTGGTTGATGTCGTCGGCGTGGTCGCCACCATCATCCTTGTTGACCGGCGTCAGCCGCGACGCCACCTCCGAGTCGAGCGGCGGCAGATCGTCGAGGCTGGTCAAGCCGAAGCGCTCGAGGAAGTCGAAGCTCGTGCCGTACAGGAACGGGCGGCCCGGAGCGTCCGCCCGGCCGAGCTCGACGACCAGCCGGCGGTGGAGCAGCGTGCGCAGGCTGTACTCGGAGTCGACGCCCCGGATCCGCTCGATCACCGACTTGGTCAGCGGCTGGCGGTAGGCGACGATGGCCAGGGTCTCGAGCGAAGCCGGCGACAGCCGAGTCGCGTCGGCGCCGACGTAGCGGGCGACCAGCTGGCCAGCTTCGGGCGCGGTGACCAGCTCCACCCGATCACCGGACGCGATCAGGCGGATCCCCCGGCCGGCGAGGCTCACCTCGAGGTCGCCCAGGCGCGCATCCACGGTCGCCCGGTCGACGCCCGCGACGGCGGCGATCTCGCGCCGGCTAAGGGGCCGCTCGGCGACGAACAGGAGCGCCTCGAGGGCCGCCTCCGTGAGCTCGATCGGCTCGACGCCGTCGCCGTCCTCGACGGACTGCGGCTCGATCATCGGAACGACTCGAGCCGTTCGTCGATCGGCTGGGCGTCCGCGGCACCGGCAGCCGGCCCGCGCTCGGCGGGCGTCGTTGCGCGGGCGACGATGGGTCCCCACGGCTCGGCCTGCTCGACGACGATCTCGCGCCGCTTCATCAGCTCGAGCATGGCCAGGAACGTCACGGCCAGCACGACCCGATCGCGCACGCCCCGAAGCAGGTCCTGGAGGACGACCGTCGGCGCGAGCTGGAGCGCCGCCCGGATCACCGCGGCCCGTTCGGCGATCGTGATCGAGCGGGCAACCAGCGCGGCCATCGGTGGCGCAGGGGGTACGAGCTCGGCCAGCCGGTCGAGCGCGCGAGCCAGGATCGCGACGTCGAGGACGGGCGCCTGGACCTGGCTGGCACCGGCCCGGCCGGCCGCGGCGGCGACGGTCGGTTCACGCCGGAAGAGCCCCAGCCGATCGACGGCGACGGCCTGCAGGACCTGGCCGGCGTCGCGGTACGCCCGGTAGAGCAGGAGCCGGGCCCGCAGGTCGGCCTCTGGATCGGCATCCTCCTCAGGCAGCTCGAGCGATGCCGGGATCGGAGCACGCGGGAGCATCGCCCGGCTCTTGATCACGATCAGCTGGCCGGCCACCGCCACGAACGCCGAGACATTGCCGATCCGGTCGGCCCCCAGGCCGGCCAGTGCCTCGAGGTAGGCCCCGGCCAGCGAGCCGAGGGAGACGGTCAGGATGTCGAGCTGGCGAGACTCGATCAGGGCCAGGAGGAGGCCCAGCGGGCCCTCGAAGTCGTCGAGCTGGACGTGGGTGATCGGCTGCGTCCCGCGCCCGGGCGCGAAATGGACGGCGGGCGGCATGGCCGGGCTGTCGGCGGCCAGGGTCACGGTCAGCTCGCCTCGTCGGCCAGGCGGAGCAGCTCGCTCGCCCGATCGGCGGGCTGGCGGTCCTGGCCCCGGATCAGGTCCGCGATCCGGCGGCTGCCACCGGCCGCGAGGACCAGGTCGGCCGACCGCCCGGCATGATCCCGGAGCTGGTGGAGGGCCGGGGCGAAGCCCGGCAGCGGGCGCGCGGCGCGCAGCACCCACGGCCCGAAGGCCTCGCTCAGCGACCACGCGACCCGGGGACCGAGGCCGATGCCCCGGCCGTTGGCGGTGCTCTTGCCGCAGTCGTGGAGCAGGCCGGCGAGGAGCAGCTCGGGATCGTCGCTGCCGCCCGCGGCCTGGAGATGGGCGACCACGTCCAGGCCGTGGCGCCGATCGGCCACGGGCATCGCGTCGTACAGGGCCAGCAGCCGCCCCGGGACCCAGGCTTCGAGGCCGGCCCGTTCCGCGGGCCTGACCTTCGCCCGGAGATGGGTCCGGAACTGGCGGACCTTGGTCGCCCACCACGTCGGATTGCCAGCCCGACGCATGCTCAAAGGCTCGGGTAGCCCGTGATCAGGCGGATGACCGGCGAGCCGATATTCGCGAAGACCCACTGGAGCGGTCCGTCGACCCCGATGACCACCGGAATGAAGATGACCGCGATCAGGATGATCGAGCCGTACTGGTACAGGAGCGGCTCGTACTTGAAGGCGACCCGCGGCGGCAAGACCGCCAGCAAGACCCGTGTGCCGTCGAGGGGCGGGATCGGGATCAGGTTGAAGATGAACAGCGAGACGTTGATCTCCACGAAGATGTACACGATGTTGAGGAGCGCCAGCCGGCCCGGGCTGTCGCCCTGACCCGGGCTGCTCAGCACCGAGAACAGGATCCGGAAGACGACCCCGCCGGCCGCGGCCAGGAGCAGGTTCGAGATCGGACCGGCGGCCGCGACCATTGCCTCGCCAGTCCGCCCGTTGCGCAGGTTCAGGAGGTTGACCGGCGTCGGCTTCGCCCAGCCGATGCCATAGCCGGCGTAGGCCGAGGCGAGCAGCATCAGGCCGCCCAGCGGGTCGAAATGGACGATCGGGTTGAGGGTCAGCCGGCCCAGGTAGCGGGCCGTCGAGTCGCCCAGCCGGTAGGCCATCCAGGCGTGCGAGAACTCATGGACCGGGAACGAGACGAGGATGATGATCGCAGCGGCGATCAGGGCTTCGGTGGTCTGGTCCATCGACCTATCCTACCCGCGCGCCGCGGTCGAGCGTGGCTACAGCCGGGCGAGCAGCTCCGCCTTCTTGGCGTCGAACTCGGCCTGGGTGATCGCCCCGCTGTCGAGCAGGCCTTTCAGCCGGTTGATCGCGTTGGCGACGTCGTCGGGGTTGGGCGCCGGGGCAGCAGGCTGAGCCGGGGCGGCGACCGCCGGCGCCGGTGCCGGATCGGGCGGCGCGACCGGGGCGGCCGGCGCACCGGGCCCGGCCGGCGCGGTCGCGCGCAGCGGCGGACTCGGGATCCGGCCGCTCGAGACCTCGAGCTCCAGGTCGTGCTTGGCCTCGGTCATCGCCCGCTTGAAGCCCGAGGCGTCCACGAGCATGTGCATCCGGTCGATGCCCGAGTCGGAGGCGGTCAGGATCTCCAGGTCGCCGAAGCCGAACATCCGGCCGAAGACGTTCTCGGTCAGGACCGCGTCGTTGATCTTCTCGAGCGAGCTGTCGAGGGCCTTCTTGTTGAGAATCCCCTGGATCTGGATCACCCGCCGGCTGGTCACGATGAACGCGTCGTTGACCCAGTGCAGGTACTGGTAGACGAAAATCACGACGGCGTAGACCACCAGGGCCAGGACCACCCAGCCCAGGATGAAGTTGATCCCGCCGCCGATCCCGTCGGTGCCCAGGTTGCCCCGGAAGATGAAGATCAGGAGGGCGACCACGAGGCCCAGGATGGCCAGCTTCGAGCGATCGACCAGGACCAGCCAGTGCTGGCGGCGCTCGACGATGATTCGCTCACCGTCGGACATCAGCGATGCAGTGAAGTCGGCCATGGGGATTCGACTCCTCCTCAGGCTCGCGGATGGGCGCGAGCGTAGACCTCCCGGATCCGCTCCCCACTCAAGTGGGTGTACAGCTGGGTCGTGGAGATACTCGCATGCCCGAGCAACTCCTGAACGATGCGCAGGTCGGCGCCGCCCTCCAGGAGGTGGGTGGCGAATGAATGGCGGAGGGTATGAGGCGTGACCCGGTCGCTCAGGCCGGCATCCCGGGCGGCGTGCTTGACGATCGTCCAGGCGGCCTGCCGCCCCAGCCGGTGGCCGCGGTTCGAGATGAACAGCGGCCCACCCCGCAGCGGTTCCTCGCCATCGCGTCGCTCCCACGCCGGGCGGACATCGTCCAGATAGCCGACGAGCCAGTCGAGGGCGACCTCGCCGACCGGGACGAGCCGCTCCTTGTTGCCCTTGCCGATCACCCGCACGAAGCCACCGTCGAGGCTGAGGTCCTCGCGATCGAGGTTGAGGGCCTCGCTGATCCGCAGACCAGCGGCATACAACAGCTCGAGCAGCGCCCGGTTGCGAATCCGGCTGCCCGGATCGGCCCCGCCGGCTGCCTCGAGCAGCCGGTTGGTCGACTCGATGTCGAGCGGATCGGGCAGCAGCCGCGTCTGGCGGGGCAGGTCGATCCGGGCCGCGAGGTCGGTCAGGATGAGCTCGTCGCCGTAGGCGAAGCGGTAGAAGCCGCGGATCGAGGCCGCTCGCCGCCGGAGGCTCGTCGAGCGCAGCGGCTGCCCGCCCTGGCCGGCGCTGACAGCCGAGCGGCTGAGGTAGCGCGTCGCGGGCTCGATCGAGCGGTCCCAGCTCCGGGCGACCTCCGGATCGGCAGCGAACGCCGCGAGGTCGCTGCCATAGGCACGGAGGGTGGCCGGCGCCAGGCCGCGCTCGACGCGGAGATGGACCAGGTAGTCCGCCACGGCCGACCGGAGCCGCTCGGCCGACGCGCTCATCGCCAGGCGGCGGCCCGGGCGAGGAGCTGCTCCGCCCCGGCCAGGGCCGCGGCACCGCCGTCGGGTCCCTCGGCGATCCCCTCCCCGCCCAGCATCAGGGCCAGCTCGGTCAGCCGCTCCGCCGGATCAAGGCGGCGAACCTCGGTCACGGTCCGCCCGTCGCGCTCGTGCTTCGAGATCCGGAAGTGGACATCGGCATGGGCGGCGATCTGGGGCAGGTGGGTGACGCACAGGACCTGGTGGCGACGGGCGAGCGTCCACAGGCTCCGCCCGACCGGATCGGCGCTCCGGCCGCCGATCCCGGTGTCGATCTCGTCGAAGACCAGGGTCGGCGTGGCATCGACGGCGGCCAGGACCTCCTTGATCGCCAGGGCGACCCGGCTGAGCTCGCCGCCCGAGGCGATCCGGGCCAGCGGCCGGGCCGGCTC
>DATGGC010000248.1:0-2280 GCA_035308745.1 Candidatus Limnocylindrales bacterium
GAGCCACGGACACGAGCACGGCCACGCCCCGGAGGGAGCAGCCTCCCGCCCCAGCTCCGACATCGCCGTCCACCGGGCGGTCTATCGCGCCCGGCCCGACGTCCGGGCCGTCGCCCATGCCCATCTCGCGGCGTCGCTCGGGCTGACGATCGCCGGCGAGCGTCCCAACCCGGACGACCTGCCGGAGACCCGTCTCCTGCTGCCCCGGCTGCCGTTCGTGCCGCTGCTGCCGATGGGCAGTCCCCAGATCGCCGCCGCGGTCGCCGCCGCGCTGACGGAGGGGCCGGAGCCGTTCGCCACGGCCGTCCTCCAGGAACGCCACGGCGCAGTCACGATCGGGCTGACCCTCGAAGCGGCTGTCGATCGGCTCGAGCTGGTCGACCTGCTCTGCCGGGTCCGGCGCGACGCGCTCCTGATCGAGGCTAGCCGGCGGGCTCGCTGAAGCGCTGGGTTGCCCCCATCTGGGGCCAGATCCGGGACTGGCTCACGGCCAGCGCCTGGCGGACGTGGCTCCGGTCGTGGTGCGGCCATTCGGCCAGGACCTCGTCCACCCGCAGCGGACCGATCTCGGGATGGATCCCGACCCGGGCCAGGTCCGCAGCCGACAGCGAGCGGACCAGGGCGATCCCTTCGCTGCGGGCCGCCGCGAACGCCTCGACCAGCTCGATCGGATCGGCATCGTTGTCGTGCCGCGCGGCGGCCACGACCGGCGGATCCCAGCGGCTCAGCACGACCTGATCACCGGCCAGGATCTCGCGGATTCGGCCGGCAAATCCCCGCCGATCGGCCTCGATCAGGTGGCCGATGCACTCGTTGACCGACCATTCGCCCTCGGCCGGCTGCCAGCGCGCCAGATCGCCCAGCGCCCGGACCTCGGCCCGCAGGGTAGCCACCGAGGCCGCCAGGAGCGGCGCGATCTCGTCCGGAGCAAGCGGGCTCATGACGGGGATCCAGACGCGGCGACGGGCGGCGCTTGAACGACCGGAAGGGCCACCGTCCCGGGCCGGGCGGGGAACGGCGGCAGCTCGGCCCCGCCCTCGGCCAGCCAGCACGCCGCCTGGTGGCCGGCGCCGACGTCGAACAACGGCGGCTCGTCCACCTTGCACCGATCGAACGCCAGCGGGCAGCGCGGATGGAACCGGCAGCCGCTCGGAATGTGGGCGGCGTCGGGCGTCTCGCCCTGGAGGATGAAGCGGGCCGCGCGAGTCGCTGCGTCGGCCGGCTCGGGCGTCGGCGAGACGCTCACCAGGGCCTTGGTATAGGGATTGCGCGGCGTGCGGATGACCGCCTCGGCCGGGCCGATCTCCATGATCTTGCCCAGGTACATCACCGCGATCCGGTCGGAGATGACCCAGGCCAGCGACAGGTCGTGGGTGATGAACAGGTAGGTCAGGCCGAAGTCGCGGCGCAGGTCGAGCATCAGCCGCAGGAGCTCGGTCCGGATCGAGACGTCAAGCATCGAGACCGGCTCGTCGGCGACGACCAGCTCAGGGTTCATGACCAGTGCTCCGGCGATCACGACCCGCTGGCGCTGGCCGCCGGACAGCTCGTGCGGAAACCGGAAGGCGAACTCGTGGGCCGGCCGGAGGCCGGCGCTCTCGAGCGCGGCCATCACCCGGCGCTCCTTCTCGGCGTTCGACTTGGTCAGGTGGTTGACCTCGAGCGGCTCGGCCACGAAGTCGTGGATCGTCTGCTTCGGGTTGAGCGTCTCGTACGGATCCTGGAAGATGATCTGGACCCGGCGGCGATACTCGCGCAGCTTCGAGACACCCCAGCGGTTGCTGACGTCCTGGCCATCGAAGATGACCGTCCCGCCGGTCTGCCGGGTCAGCTTGACGATCACCCGGCCGGTCGTCGTCTTGCCCGAGCCCGACTCGCCGACGAGGGCCAGGACCTCGCCCTTGTTGATCGTCAGGTCGATCCCGTCGACCGCCCGGACATAGCCCCGCGGCCGGCGCAGCAGGGCGTCGAGGATCCCTCCCCGGATCGGGAAGTGGACCTCCAAGCCGGTCAGCCGCAGGAGCTCGGTCACTGGATGTCGTCCAGCGAGTGATCGTCGGTCAGGCCGTGGCCGGGGGTCAGCAGGTGGGCTGGCACGGGATCGACGGCCGCCTCGAGCTCGTCGACGGCCTCGTCCCGATCGCCGAAGACACCGGCCCCGAAGCCGCCATCGTCGGCCGGCTGGACCAGGGCATCCTTCGTCGGCCGGGTGATCGGCACGCCGTCACTGCCGGGCGGATAGAGATGGCAGGCGACGCGGACGCCGTCGCTGAATGTCAC
>DATGGC010000249.1:0-1915 GCA_035308745.1 Candidatus Limnocylindrales bacterium
CCCGCAAGCCGATCCCACCAACAGGGGTCGGTTTGCCGGCGTTGGGGCCCCGTGGCTGACGCCCCGATCGAGCTCGCGTTCGCGCGCAGTGCCCTCAAGCGCTGCGCGCTGTTCACGCGCGTCGACGACGCGACCCTGGACACCGTCTGCGCCTCGCTCCGCGTCCGGCGCTACCGGCGCAACGAGACGATCTTCCACCAGGGCGATCCCGGCGACGCCCTGTATATCGTCGAATCCGGCTCGGTCAAGGTGGTCCTGCCGTCGCCCGAAGGCGAGGACGCGGCGATCATCGCCACCCTCGATCGAGGCGCCTTCTTCGGCGAGCTGGCCCTGCTCGACGGCGCCGAGCACAGCGCCACGGCGATCGCCGTCGAGCCGACCCAGGCCCTCGTCCTGCGCCGCGAGCCGTTCGAGCAGCTGGTCGAGGACGAGCCGGACCTGCGCCGGGCCCTGATGGCCGGCCTGGTGGCCGAGCTCCGCCGGCTGACCAGCCACGTCGGCGAGCTCCATTTCCTGGACCTGCCCGGCCGGCTCGCAAGCCGGATCGTGACAATTGCCCGGGAAAGCCAGCCGGGCCGGACCACCGAGCTGGTCCTCGAATGGCCCTACACCCAGTCCGACCTGGCCGGGATGATCGGCGGCACCCGCCAGACCGTGAACCGGCTCCTCCAGGACCTGGTTGCCCGGGGCCTGATCCAGCTCGAGCGCGAACAGCTCCTGATCCCGGACCTGGCGGCGCTGGCCCGCAGCGCCGATCGTTGAGCCGGGCCTGAGCCGCCGATGAGCCCCGCCCGGCGGCCCGCGGCCGATCGCTTCGATGCCGGCGCCCTCGACCTCCTGCGGGCGATTGCCCGGCGCGGCGAGACCGCCCGCCGCCTGGAGACGGGCGCCGAGCGGGCGGTCCTCAGCTCGATCGTCGGGGCCACGGTCACCTTGTTCGATGCCGAGGCGGCCTCGCTGGCCCTCTTCGACCCGGCCCGCGGCCAGCTCGTGTTCGTGGTCGCCGCCGGCGAGCAGGGCCAGGGTGTGATCGGCCTGGCCATCGCCCCCGACCAGGGCATCGCCGGCTATGTCTTCACCACCGGCCAGCCGCTGGCCCTCTCGGAGGTCGAGCGCGATGCCCGCTTCGGCCGGGCCGCCGCCGAGGCGACGGGCTACGTCCCGCGCTCGGTCGTGGCCGTGCCCCTGATCGATGAGCGTGGGACCCTGGGCGTCCTGGAGGTGCTCGACAAGCGCTCGTCGGCCACGTTCAGCCTGCGCGACATCGAGCTGGCCAGCGTCTTCGCCCGGCAGGCCACGGTCGCCATCCGCGCCTCCCGCCTCGAGCGCGACCTGGCCGGCCTGCTCCGGACGACCCTGGCCGGCCTCGCGGATCCGGACCAGGCCGGCTCGGACCAGGCCGGCTCGGCCCAGGCGGCGACGATCGAGCAGATCGTGGAGCGGGCGACGAGCGAGCTGGACGGCGACGACGAGGGCCGGCTGTGGGCGATCGTCGATCGCGTGGCCCGTCTGCGCGCCGCCGACCCGGGCGAGCTCGAGCTGCTCACGGAGATCCTCGATGTGGTGGCTCGCCGCGCCGAGCGCCGAGCCGGCCAGCGCCGGCGGGCCGGACGCGGCCGCTCGACCGGGTGAGCGACCCGGGCCTGCCCGCCTGGAGCGAGCCGTTCGTTGGGGAACGGCGGGCCGGGCTGCACCGCTCGCGACCGCTGGGTGAGCTGGACCGGGCCGCGATCTTCGACGGCGCCGACGGCAGCGGGGTGACCGTGGCGATCATCGACTCGGGCGTCGAGGGTGACCACCCCGATGTCGGCGGCCGGCTCGCCCGGAGCATGGTCGTCGAGCTCGACGACGAGGGCGAGCCGATCGTCCGTGACGACCCCGGGGCGATCGACGTCGTCGGCCACGGGACCGCCTG
>DATGGC010000250.1:0-1740 GCA_035308745.1 Candidatus Limnocylindrales bacterium
GGTCACGTTGCGGCCGAGATTCGCGCCCTGGCGAACATGGGCGCCGGGATCGACGATCCCGTCGAGTCCAGCAAGATCTCGCGCCAGGCGTATGACCTCGCGATGCGGGTCGGCAACGTGAACCTTGCCCGCTGGAGCCGCGAGTCCATCCGCTTCGGGGCGTTCCTGAGGGCCGACGGCTGGGACGAGGCGATGGCCGAGGTCTGGGCCGATGTCGACGCCTTGTTCGGGGGTGGCGGCTCCCTCACCGATGAAGCGCGCTGGATCAACACCACCGTCTCGATCCGGGTGCATCGCGGCCTGCCCGTCGATGAGCTGCTCGAGCGGCTCGACGAGATCGCCGCTGAGGTGTCCGACCCGATCGTCTCGTCGGAGGTGCTGTCGCACCGGGCGCAGATGGCCATGGTTGCCGGCGACTATGCAACTGCCGCGCGGCTCAACGAAGCCGCCGCCGATCTCGGGTCGCAGGTGACCTTCATCTACCTGTCCTTCGCCCTGCGGTCGCTGCTCCTCGCCCACGACCTCGAAGGCGCCCGGGCGATGGCGATCCGGCACCACAAGGAGTCCCAGGCCAACCGGATCGATGAGGCGTTCGATATTGGGGCGGCCGCCAGCATCGCAGCGCTCGAGGGCCGCACGGACGAGGCGATCGCCGGCTATCGAGAGGCGTTCGAGCGGCTCGCGGCGATCCACGAGGACTGGCTCATGGCGATGCTCGGCTTCGAGGTCGTGGCGCTCGTCGGAGCTGACCATCCATTCGTCCGCGAGGTAGCGGCACGCTCACGGACGATCTTCGAGCGGGTCGGCGCGCGGCCGTGGCTGGCGAACCTGGATGCGCTGCTGGCGTCGTCGCCGAGCGAGAACCCTGGGAAGGCGGCCTCGGCTCCCAAGGCTGATTCTCGACCCGTCGAGGCCCGCCCGGCCTAGAGTTCGTGGCCCAGCGCCCGTTTCGGGGCCGTTGGTCTTTTCAGCGCAACAAACCTGCCGTTTCCAGGGCCCGGCGAGCTTCGGGCCTCGAAGTCCCGCCCGAACTTGTCCCGCGCCACGCTTGCGTCGGGATGAAACCTGGTCGTGGCCCGGTTCGAGCCCGCCCACCCAGCCCTCCCGGGGTCCGAATCGCCCGTTTGTTGCGTGAGAAAGACCAACCGCCCGGGATCTGGCTCAGCGTGCGAGTGCCACGTAGCGTGGCTACGCCTTGAGCGCCTCGATGATCGGGGCGAGCTGGTCCAGGGACTTCAGCGTCGGGGCGGGGAATGGCCCCGTGTCGTCGGCCTCGCCGCTGAAGAACGTGACGTGGCGGAGGCCCGCGGCGTGCATCTCCTGGAGCTTGGCGATCACTTCGACGTCGTCGCCCGACAGCGTGCTGGGCCGAGCATCCGCGGCCGGCTTGTCCAGCTCGAGGCGGACGCAGGTGGTCAGGGGCAGGGTCGACGGATCGCGGCCGGCCAGCTCGCAGGCCTCGGCCACGGCCGCCATCGCCGTACGGACGGACTCGGCGCCGGTCAGGTTCTCGGCCCAGTTGACCGCATCGCCCCAGCGCGCGGCCACTCCTAGGGTTCTGGGCTTGCCCGCCGCGATCCAGATCGGCGGCCCGCCGGGGCGCGGACCCTGGGGCTTGGGCTTCGCGCCGGCCAGGTGGAAGAACGCGCCGTCGAAGGTCAGCGGCTCGTCCTCGCGCAGCAGCCGGGCGGTGATCTCGACCGACTCCACGAAGCGGCCGATGTGCCTGGCGCTGTCGTA
>DATGGC010000251.1:0-7528 GCA_035308745.1 Candidatus Limnocylindrales bacterium
CCTGGGACCCCGATTCGAGGTACGTCGCCCGGCCGCCGTTCCTCGACGGCGTCGGGCTCGAACCGGCGCCGCTGGCTGACCTCGTCGGAGCCCGGGTCCTGGCCGTCCTCGGCGATTCGGTCACGACCGACCACATCTCGCCGGCCGGCTCGATCGCGCCGTCCTCGCCCGCCGGCAGCTGGCTCCAGGCCCATGGCGTCGCGCCGCTCGACTTCAACTCGTACGGCGCCCGACGCGGCCAGCACGAGGTGATGATCCGGGGCACGTTCGCCAACATCCGGCTGCGCAACGGGCTGGTGCCGGGCAAGGAAGGCCCGTTCACGGCCCACCTGCCCGATGGCGCCCAGGCGTACATCTTCGACGCGGCCGAGCAGTACGCCGCCGAGGGCGTGCCGCTGGTCATCCTGGCCGGCAAGGAATACGGCTCGGGCTCATCGCGCGACTGGGCGGCCAAGGGTCCGGCCCTGCTCGGGGTGCGGGTGGTGATCGCCGAGAGCTTCGAGCGGATCCACCGCTCGAACCTGGTCGGGATGGGCATCCTGCCCCTCCAGTTCCAGCCCGGTGAGAGCCCTGCGTCGCTGGGCCTGACCGGGCGCGAGACCTATTCGATCGAAGGCATCGCCGCGGGCCTCCAGCCGCGGGGCGAGCTGACGGTGGTGGCCAGCGCCGATCCGGCCGACGGCGGCCGAGCGCGGCGCTTCGCGGTCCGTTGCCGCCTCGACGGCCCCATCGAGCTCGACTACTACCGCAACGGCGGGATCCTGCCCACGGTCCTGCGGCGCCTCGCCCAGGACTGAACCCGGCGGCACCAGCCGGCATCGCGTCCAGGTCCGCGTGAATTGCCATATTCCGCCACGAGCCGCGCAATGGTCGGAGTTGGGCCTCGGGCGGCAGTCCGGGCCGCGATGGCAAGCCGATCCGTGCACGATTCTCGAGGTTCCGGCCTTGAGTACGCCCCGAATTCGGATGGGGGGCGACCATACCGCCGCTCGTCGCGGAATTTGGCAGAGCGCCGGATCCGCGAGCGTGCCGGATTGGCGGACGTGCCGCCCGGGCCGTCGACCGCGTAGCCAACACTGGGCCGCGATCAGGCCGGGGCACCTCGATCGAGCCACTGTCGGACCATGGCCTGGTGCTCGGACCAACCGGCCCAGACTGCTTCGGCCCAGCGGCGGACGTCGGACTCGAGCTCGGGCCGGCCTGCGCCGAGCTGCACATCCTGGATCGTGGCCCGATACGGTCCAGACGGCGGCTCGAGCCACGGCCACGTCGGGCGTCCCCGGAGCCAGCCGGCCATCGCCGTTACCGCGTCGGCGACCGACCAGTCACGCTCGAGGACCACGCCCAGGACCATCAGGTGGACGTCAACGGACTGGGCCTGCCGGCGGCCCGGGTGGCCGGGATGCTGGGCCATGTAGGCATGGACCGACAGTCGATGCGGCCCGGAGATCCCGAGCTCGAGCTCGCGTGCCCCCAGCTCACCAAAGGCTGCCCAGCAGCCGGCCGATCCGCCGACGTACGCATGCGTGGGGCCGTCACGCCCCAGGAACCGAGCACCACAATCAGGGCAGGGCACCAACGGCGTCGCCATCGGATCGGGTCAGCTCCCGCCCAGGATCTCCGGTGCCGTGTCGGGGTCGCGCCGGCCGGCGCCGGGCGGCTCGTCGACGCGATCGCTGTCTTCCCAGGCTGGCTCGCCGGTCTCGTGGTTGCGCTCGCGGCCGGCCTCGCGCCGCTCGTGGCGCGGGGCGGGATCGGGCTCGGATGCGGCGGCGGCTCCGAGCAGCGCTCGCTTGATCGTGTCGAGGAGCGACATCAGCGTTCGTCCTTCAATCCCAGAGATCGACCTGGGCCAGGCCGGCGATCCCGAGCGCCTCGTTGAGCTCGGCGCAGTGGTAGACGTCGTGGCTGAAGACGCGCTGGAGCACTGCCCCGCGAGTATGGACCCAGGAGTCGTCCCACTCCGGTCGGCGGAGCACCTCGTCGAGCATCGGCAGGGTCCAGCGATCGAGGCAGCCTCCGACGATCCGGAACGTCGAGTCGAGCGCCGCGCCGAGCGCGGCAGGGCCGAGGACGTGCTCCAGGTCATCGTCGCCCGGGCAGTCCGAGCCGGCGTTCGTGAACGGCGTGGTCTCGGCCCCCGGCTCGCCGGCGAAGTCGCACAGCCAGAAGACCCGCTGGCAGGCGAGATGGCCGATCGACGCCCACAGCGGCCAGCGCTGGGGCGCCGGTTGGATCGCCAGCTGCTCCGAGGTCAGCGCCGCGACGACGTCCCGCAAGCGCCGGTTGTACTCGGGCCACTGGCCAAAGGCCGGGCGGATGGCCAGGTTGCTCATCCTTCTACCCTACTCCGGGATTCCGCCAGCTCGTGTCAGGAACGATCGGGGCGCCCGGCCTCGCTAGACTTCGGGACCCACGTCCAACCTGCGGAGGTCGCATGCGCCCGTTCGAGATCGGCCTCGTCCTGCCGCTGTGGGACTCGTTCGTCGACGGGTCGACATCGCGCTGGGTCGACATTCGTCGTCTGGCGCTGCGAGCAGAGGAGCTCGGGTTCGACACCGTCTGGATGCCAGACGAGCTGCTGTGGCGGACGTCCGACGGCGAGCGCCAGGGATGGTGGGAGTCGGTGGCCATGGCTGGAGCGGTCGCGGCAGCGACGTCGCGGGTCAAGGTCGGCACCTGGATCCTGTCCGCGCTGCACCGGAACCCCGGCCTCACGGCCAAGGTGGTCGAGACCCTCGACGAGATCAGTGGCGGCCGGTTCGTGCTGGGCCTCGGCTCCGGGCATGCGGGCGCCCAGGCGCATGCCTTCGGGCTGCCCGAGGACCACGTCCACAGCCGCTTCGAGGAGGCACTCGAGATCGTCCTCCCCCTCTTGCGGCAGGGTCGAGCGAACTTCACGGGCGCGTTTCATGCCGCCCGCGACCTGGAGCAGCGGCCAGTCGGACCGCGCCCGGGCCGGATCCCGATCATGATCGGCGCCAAGGGCCCGAAGATGCTCCGCCTGGCCGCCCGCCATGCCGACATCTGGAGCTGGTTTGCCGAGGAGCGCAGCGATCTTCTCGAGCTCGGGCCCCGGCTGGCGGCCTTCGAAGCTGCCTGCGTGGACGTGGGCCGCGATCCGGCGACCGTCGGGAAGTCGGCCGGCATCGTGGTCGAGCCGACCTCGGTGGGCGGAGGGGAAGCGCTGGGGACGCCGATCAAGGGCTCGTCCCAGGAGATCGCCGACGCACTGAGCGCGTTCGGCGCCGCCGGCTTCACGAACCTCGAGGTCATCGTTTCGCCGCCGACCCTGGCGGCCGTTGACGCGATGGCAGCGGTCCTCGAGCGGCTCGACGCGACCTGAGCCGCTGGAGCGTCACGGCGGGGGCCGGCCTGCAGGCCCGCACTCTTGACGTCGAACTGGTGGGCGATACTGGATTCGAACCAGTGACCTCACGGATGTGAACCGTGCGCTCTAACCGACTGAGCCAATCGCCCCGGGGTGCCTCCGGGCGTCGCGCCCGAGCCGGCCGATCATAGCCCGGGGTCGCGCCGACCGGCAAGGCTCAGGCGGTCGGCGCCTCGGCCGGCGGGCGCTCCCCGAACAGGGCCCGGCCGACACGGACGATCGTCGCCCCCTCTTCGATCGCGACCTCGAAGTCGGCGCTCATGCCCATCGACAGGTCCGCGCCCAGGCGCGGATCGGTGGTCCGTAGCCGGGCGGCCAGCTCGCGCAGCCGGCGAAACGTGGGACGCGCCGCCTCGGGATCGTCAACCTGGCGGCCGACGGTCATCAGGCCGTCCACCCGCAGCCGGGGCAGGTCGAGGAGCGCAGCGAGCGCGGCCTCGAGCTCGGCAGGTGCGAAGCCTGCCTTGGCCGGGTCGTCGTCGACATTCGCCTGGAGGAGGACCGGCACCCGGACCCGGGCCACGCCGGCATCGTCGGCCAGCCGGTCGAGGCGGCCGGCGAGGTCGAGTGAATCGACTGACTCGATCAGGTCGTAGGTCTCGAGCGCCCGGCGGGCCTTGTTTGACTGGAGGGGGCCGATCAGCTCCCAGCTGGCGCCGGGCACCATGGGCCGCTTGGCCTCGCCCTCCTGGACCCGGTTCTCGCCGAGGACCGTCAACCCGGCCGCAACGGCCGCCCGGAGGCGCTCAACCGCGACGGTCTTGGACACGGCGACCAGGCGAACGGCGGCCGGCTCGCGGCCCGAGCGCCGGGCAGCTGCGGCGATCCGAGCCAGGACGCCATCACGCCGGGCGCGAAACCAGGCGACGTCAGCCGGGTCGGGTTGGTCGAGGTCGAGGTCGCCGCCGGTGGCCACCGGCCGGGTCTACTTCGGGCGGCGGAGGAAGCTCGGGATGTCGAGGTCGTCGGGGTCGATCGCGGCTCGGCGGACGGGCTGGATCGCCGGCTCACCGACCGTCCGGCTCTCGACCCGCACGGCGGCCGCCTCGCGGCCACGCTCCTCGGGGCGGTCGTCGGCGACGGCCCGGCGCTGCTCCTCGAGCTCGGCGTAGTAGTCGCGCCGGACGCCGCCCTGGTTCTCGAACGAGGCGGCGGCAGTGGCCGGCCGGACGGCGTCGCGCTTGCGATTGGAGTCGAAGCCGGTGGCGATCACGGTGATCATGACCTCGTCCCCGAGGCGCTCGTTGAAGCTCGTGCCGAAGATGATGTTGGCCTCGGGGTCGGCCGCGGCGCGGATCTCCTCGGCGGCCTCGGTCACCTCGTGCAGGCTCAGGTTCGAGCTGCCGGTGATGTTGAACAGGATGCCCTGGGCGCCGTTGATGTTGACCTCGAGGAGCGGGCTGGCGATCGCCTGGCGCGCCGCCTCGATGGCCCGGTTCTCGCCCGAGGCGCGGCCGATGCCCATCAGGGCCGAGCCGGCGTCCTTCATGATCGTGCGCACGTCGGCGAAGTCGAGGTTGATCAGGCCGGGCACCGTGATGATGTCGCTGATGCCCTGGACGCCCTGGCGCAGGACGTCGTCGACGACCCGGAAGGCATCGACGATCGAGGTGTTCTTCTGGACCACGTCCTTGAGCCGGTCGTTGGGGATCGTGATCAGGGTGTCCACCTTGGCCCGCAGCTCATCGGCGGCCTTCTCGGCGACCAGCTTGCGCCGGTTGCCCTCGAACGAGAACGGCTTGGTCACCACGCCGATGGTCAGGGCGCCGAGCTCCTTGGCGATCTCGGCCACGACCGGGGCGGCGCCCGAGCCGGTGCCGCCACCGAGGCCGGCGGTGATGAAGACCATGTCCGAGTCGCGCAGGGCCTCGGCGATCTTCTCGGTGTCCTCCTCGGCCGCCCGCTGGCCGATCGACGAGTCGCCGCCGGCGCCCAGGCCGCGGGTCATCTTGTCGCCGATCCGGATCTTGTGCGGAGCGTCGCTCTGGAGGAGCGCCTGGGCATCGGTGTTGCAGGCGATGAACTCGACGCCCATCATCTCGGCCCGAATCATCCGGTTGACCGCGTTGCTCCCGCCTCCACCGACGCCGACGACGCGAATGAGCGCGAAGTTCTCGGAATCGGAACGAAGCGGCATGGCGGTAACCTCCGGCGGCCCTCCCGGGGGCCGATTCGATCAGCTGGTACGCCGTCGAGCGAAGGGGCCCGGACGGTCGGTTCGGTTGTTGAGGGAAACGTCCGGCGAGTATACCGGTGCGTCAAGCCAGTGGCGCATCGAACTCTGGCCGAATCGGCGAGCCCCTGGCCGGCCTGGGAAGCGGGTTACGGGAACAAGTTGCGCAGGGCGTCCCTGACCCGCCCGACGATCCCGCCGGCGGGCGCCGAGTCGTAGCGGATCGGCTCGCCCGACATGGTCACCGCGGCGCCCCAGCGCAGGAGCCCGATCGCGGTGCTGTAGGCGGGCGTCAGCAGGTTGTCGACGAGCCCGCCGACGCCGGTCGGGCCGGCCACCCGAACGGGCATCTCGAGGACTTCCCGGCCGAGCTCCGACAGGCCGGCCAGCTGGGCCGCCCCACCGGTCAGGACGATCCCGGCGGGGAGCATCCCGTGGCCGGTGGCCCGCATCTCGTTGCGGACCAGCTCGAGCGTCTCGCGGCAGCGGGCCTCGATGATCTGGCACAGCTCCATCCGGCTGACCGAGCGGCCGGCCTCCTCGCCCAGGACGCTGACACTGATCATCTCGTCGGCATCGACCGAGCGCAGGTCGCAGGTCCCGTGGCGGACCTTGAGCTCCTCGGCCACCTGCAGGCTGGTCTTGAGGACGGCCGCGATGTCCATCGTCACGTTGTTGCCGCCGACGGGCAGGACGCTGGTGTGGAACGGCGAGCCGTCGGAGAAGAGGGCCAGGTCGATGGTGCCCGCGCCGATATCGGCCACGCCCACGCCGAGGTCCTTCTCGGTCTCGGTCAGGACCGCCTCGGCCGAGGCGAGCGAGCTGGCGACCAGCTCGTCGATCTTGACGTCGGCGGCCATCACGCACTTCTGGAGGTTCTGGACCGCGGTCGCCGCCGCGGTGACGATGTGGGTCTCGACCTCGAGCCGGATGGCGCTCATCCCGAGCGGGTCCTTGACCCCTTCCTGGCCGTCGACGATGAAGCCCCGGGGCAGGACGTGGAGGACCTCCCGGTTGGACGGGATCGAGACCGCGCGGGCCACCTCGGTCGCCCGGTTGACGTCTTCGCGGCTGACCTCGCGATCGTGGCCGCTGACCGCGACCGCGCCGCGCGAGTTCTGGGACTCGACGTTCTGGCCGCCGACCCCGACGAACGCCCGGTCGATCTTCCAGCCCGACAGGCGCTCGGCCTGCTCGACGGCCTGGGCGATCGAGTTGATCGTCTGCTCGATGTTGACGACGACGCCCTTCTTGAGCCCCGTCGCCGGGACGGTGCCCTTGCCGATGATCGTCAGCCCACCGTCGGCACTGACCTCGCCGATCAGGGCACAGACTTTGGTCGTGCCAACATCGATCCCGACCAGGACCGCCTCTCGTTCCACGCTTACGTCGTCCCCTTTACAGGAAGTGCCGTCGAATCAGGGCCAGGTTCTGGAAGATCCGCGGCCCGAAGGTCACGAGCGCCACGAGGTACAGGTCCAGGCCCAGTCGATCGCCGAGGAAGGTGAGCAATACGGCCACCACCGCGTTGGTGATGAACCCGCTGATGAAGATCCGGTTGTCGTAGACGCCATCGAGCTCGGCCCGGACCGCTCCGAGCACCGAATCGAGGGCCGCCACGATCGCCACGCCCGAATAGCGGGCAATCTCGAAGCTGACGTTGACCTTGAGGAGGAGTCCCAGCAGGACGCCGAGGCCAAGGCCCGCCAGGGGTAGGAGCACGCGCGAGGGCCCTCCAGCCGGTGCGTTTCGGCAAGGCTACCAGACCCTCGCGGCGGTCGAGGCCCGCTCCGGCTCCGGCCGCCGGGCGTGGTCATGGTTTGGCCTTGGGGACCCAGGTCCCGTTCTGGTCGTCGGCCACGATCACCGACTCGACATTCGCCTCGCCCACCTTGGCCAGCAGGCTGCGCAGCACGCGGACCTGGCCTGGGATCATCGACGTCGGTCGCAGGCTGGTCGTATAG
>DATGGC010000252.1:0-1774 GCA_035308745.1 Candidatus Limnocylindrales bacterium
CCCCAGCGCTGCGAGGAGTGCCCGGAGCCGTCGCTCGCCGCCGGCCAGCAGGGCATCCGCGTGGGCCAGGGCCGGGTCCCGTTCCAGGGCGCAGGGCAGCGGGCGCAGGACGCCGGCCTGGTCGCCCAGCGCGGCAGGTGCGATGCGGAGGAGCCGCTCCAGCACGGCCGGTCGCATCGACGGCATGTCGCCACCCACCACCAGCACGGTCGCGCCGCGCGCGGCTGCCAGGCCGGTCCGCAGCCCGGCCAGCGGGCCGCCGAACGGCTCGGCATCGGCGACGAACCGAATCGGCGTGCTGCCGGCGGTGCGAATGCCCGGCTCGGCCCGGTCCGGAGCGATCACCACGACGATCTCGGCCACGATGCCGGCCAGCGCCGCCACGGAGCGTTCGAGCAGGCTGACCCCGTCGATCGGCTCGGCCAGCTTGTCGCTCCCGAAGCGGCGCGACGCCCCACCGGCCAGCACGATCCCCGAGCTCGCGAACCGATCGCCGCCGGTCATCCCGGCTGCCGCCCGATCGACTCGACGCTGGCTGCCCGCGGTCCAGGGAGGTGCCCGGCCGCAGCCCGAAGGAGGATCCCACGCCGGTCGAGGTCCTCGAGGATCGCCATCACGTACTTGCGGCTGGTGCCCGTCGCGTCGCGGAAGGCGGCGGGGGTGAGGGCCGTGCTCCGGGCCATCCGGAGCGCCGTCTGGGCCAGGTCGCGATACGTGGCCGCCGCGTAGGCGAGCTCGGGCTCGAGGCGGATCAGGCGGCCCTCCGCTTCCAGGATCCGGACCCCATCGGGCGGGCAGCCGCTGGCCCGAATCGCCTCACGCAACGCGGGCGGCGTGGTCGTCGCAAGCCCGCGCTCGAGGCGGTCCATCGCCGCACTGAGGTCGGCGGGGCGCTCGAGGCTCCGGCCGGGTTCGTGGATTCGATCGCCGCTGCGGGCCAGCCGGCCGTCGGTCACCAGGCCCGCCAGCAGCGCGTCGGCGATCGCGCCGGCTCGCGGCTCATCGACGGTGGCGGCCCGGCGCACGAGTCGAGCCAGGCGCGTCCGCAGCTCGGCCAGGGAGAGTCCGGCGGCCACCGACGAGGCGTTGGTGGCTGCCCGGACGGCGGCCAGCGTTTCGGCCCCGAGCGCCGCTGCGATCGGCTCGGCGACCAGGACACCGGCCAGGGGGACGGCCCCGAGCGCCGCGGATTGCCGGTCGTCGACGCGGACTCCCGGCAGGTGCGCGAGCCGGTCCGGGTCGAGGACACCATGCAGGCCGACGAGCGTCCGGGCCACCTCGACCGGATCGACGCTGGCGAGGCCGGCCGTCAACTCGGTGGTCATCCGACGGCGCGACGGCCCAATGGGCGGATCAGGGTCGAGGACCCGGCCGCCGACCACGGCCCCGGGAGCGCCGGGCGCGCCGCCACGACGCAGGACGAAGCGATCGCCCGCGGCCACGGCGATCGGTCGCGCCAGCCGGAGCCGCACCACCTGGCGGCCATCGGGCAGCGCGACGAGATCGGCACGCCCCCGGCCGATGCTGGCCTGGACCTGCTCGGTGCCCAGGTGCAGCCGGAGCGCGGCACCCGGCGCCAGGCGACTCGGCTCGGCGGCCCCGCCGTGCCCGGGCTGGACCAGGGCGATCAACGCCGGACTGGCCCGGACCTGGGGATCCGAGGTCAGGACGGCTCCCCGGGGCAGGTCGTCGGCCTCGATCGCGGCCAGGTTGAGCGCTACGCGCCCGCCACCGGCGAGGAAGTCGACCGGGCCGCCATGGACCTGGAGCTCGC
>DATGGC010000253.1:0-19402 GCA_035308745.1 Candidatus Limnocylindrales bacterium
TCCTGGTGCCCCTCGTGATGCGCAATGCCGTCGGTGTCTCGCCGTTCCTGCTCACCGTGAGCCTGCTCGTTGGTGGTGCCCTCGGCGGGCTGCTGGGCGCGCTCGTGTCCGTGCCGATCATTGCCGCCGTCGAAGCGATCCTGGAACGCCTCCAGGATCGGGCCGTCCCCGTCGCCCAGGATGCGGCTAGCGCCCCGATCGTTGCCCCGGCGATCGTCGATCCTGAGGGTGCCGCCGGCACCTGACGGCTCAGCCCGGGGGCGTGTCGGTCAGGGCCAGGTCGGCGACGATCGCCAGGCCCGGCTGGGCCGTCCGGAGGTCCTCGCTGGGGGTGCCCGGGGCGGGTGGCAGGGCGCGCTCGAGGACCACGCGCGCAGCTCGACCGTCGAACACGAGGAGCGCCAGCTCATTGCCGAAATGCGGCCCGGTCGGGTGGTGCCACTCCAGCTCCAGCGGGGCGACGCCGGCGTAGCGACCGAGGGCATGGAGCACGCGAGCCGTCTTCGTGCTCCAGCCGAGGCGAAAGACGACGCGCATCGCCCGCGGGATCGTGTTGTGCATCGGCGAGCAGGTGATCTGGTAGACCCGGGAGGTGACGGAGTCGGGATAGGCGGCCTCGGAGACGTACGAATGGTGGACGTCGCCGGAGATCACGCAGATCGTGGCCGGCGGACGGCTGCCATGCTCGCCCCGTCCGATCCGGGCGAAGAGGCGGGCCAGGCGATCGAATGACTCCCGGAACGCGGCCCAATGCTCAAGATCGACGGCCCGCCGCAGCCATTCGCCCAGACGGGCGAGAAGCGGCCCGCGCGAGCCGCCGGCCAGCGCTTCGTCCCACGATTCGACGTCGTGCAGGGCGCGGGGCAGGAGCCAGGGCAGCGAGGTCCCCACGACCAGGTGGTCGAAGTTCCCGTCCTCCACCTGGGCTTCGATCCAGGCAAATTCCGCGTCGCCGACCATGGCCCGCTGGCCGTCGACCAGGATCCGGCCACAGCGCGAGTCGATGACGAGCAGCCGGACCCGGCCCACGTCCCGGCGATACGACCACATCGCGCCCTTGGCGCCCTCGGCCTCCCGGTCGGCTGCCCGGGCAAAGGCCCGCAGCACGGCCTCGCCGTCGGACGCGGCCCGGACGGCCGCCAAGGTGGCGTCGGCCGCGAGGCCGGCCGGCGAGAGGTTGCCCAGGTGCTGATAGACCCAGTACGACATCAGGGCGCCGGTGATCCGCCCCCGCCACCAGGCCGTGTGCTCCATGTCCACTCGCCAGGCGTGTGACGTGTTCCAGTCGTCGCGCACGTCGTGATCGTCGAAGATCATCGTGCTCGGCAGGTTGGCCAGGAGCCAGCGAATCTCGGGCTTGCCCCAGGCCTCGTAATAGAGCGCGGTGTACTCCTCGAAATCGGCGACCTCGTACTGCGGCGCCCGGCGCGGGTTGCGGCGCTTGCGAATCAGCCGGCGCATGTCGTCGGACGTGTCGTCGGCGTAGATCTGATCGCCGAGCATCGCGATCAGGTCCGGCCACTCCTCGTGGGCCTGGCTGGCCATCCGCAGGGCGTAGGCGCTGAGCACATCCGGGTCGATCGCAGCATGCCGGCCTTCCCTGCCGGGCTCGCGACAGGAGCCGAACAGCAGGCGGACGGGCGCCCCAGGGTCGATCGTCCGGATTCGGCTCGCGGGAAAGGGCGATCCCGGCAGCGGCCAGGCGAGCCTGCCGTCGAGCAGGATCTCATAGGCCGTCGACGAGCCCGGCTCCAGGCCGGCCAGGACGACGATCGCGTAATCGTGGCTGGCGATCCTGAACGTCCGGTCTTCGCCAATGTGCGTTCCGGCCCGGACCTGGACAACGCACGGCGCGTCGGTCTCGACCCAGATCGTCGCCTCGTGCTCGCCGACATGGCGCAGGAGCGGTCCGAGGAGGAGTTCGGTCACGCGCTCCTTGTACACCCGCGGCGGGGCAGCCGACGCGGCGATCCGCCCTGTCCCAGGCGAAGGTGCCCTGGCGCGCCCTAGACGCCGCCTTCCAGGATGGGTGACTCGACCGTCCGCTCCCCGCTCTTCTTGAGTGAGCCATGGCCAACGGCCCGCGCGAGCGCCTGCTCGTAGGCCTGCCACAGCTGGTCCGCGCCGGCCGCTCGCTCGGCCGCCTCGGCCGAGCCTGGCGCCGCCGCGCGAGAGCGTTGCTCGGCGCGCAGCCATGAGGCGTACAGCCGCTCAACCATGATCCGATCCTGCTCGGTGCCCATCGTTCCAAAGCCTCCACGGTGCCCCGGTGTTCAGGGCTGGGCAGAATGTCAGCCTGCCTGCAGATCGGGCAATAGGGCGAATCACCAATCGGCTGCCCGGGCTCGACCGCCGGGCGTCCCGGCCTCCCTTAGCGGTCGAGGATCCGGTCAGCCTTGCGGTCGATCTTCTTCTTGTCCGTCGCCGACAGGTTGCCCGCCTTCACCTGCTGCGAGGCGCGAGCCTTCGCATTGCGGGCGTGGGACTTGTCGGGCATCGGGTACTTGCGCTCGTCGGGCAGCCCGAAGTCGGACTTCGGCTCCGCGTCGCGCTTGCGTTCGGTCAGCTCACCCATCTCGTCTCCTTCAGGTCAGCGGCAGCTTGCCGCGTAGGGAGGATCGGGGCCGCCAGCCTCCATCCGCGCGGTACGCGTCCGGTGCGACATGTCGGCCACCTTGCAGCAGCTCGACCGAGCGGCTAGCGCTGGTCGGACAAGAGGAACGCCCCCGACGTGTCCCAGGTCGGAGGCGTTCTATGCAGGAAGGCCGCGCAGACCAGGCCGTCCGTTGTAGAGGAGCTGGCTCCGAGTCTCGCCCGGTGGGGGTATCAGGGAACCCCGTCAAGCCGGCGCCCGGCTTGCGAATTCGTTGCACCCGGCCCGACAAGAGCGGGCGCCGGACGCGCACGAGCCCCGGGGGAGGACCGGGGCTCGTTACGTTCGTGTCTGTCAGGTCGGGGCCGCGGAGGGCACGAGCCCCGGTGGAAGCATCCGTCTTCGTCCCGTCCGCTGGCGTCGAGAGCCGGCGGATGCTGGGCAGACGCTACGCGGCGCGTGCGATGCGAACCCATCGCCGCGAGACGGACAAACCTTGCATCCGCATTACCACTGAGGTCGCAGGCGCCGGCTCAGGCCCCGGCGGCTCGGCGTGCGCCGCGCGACGGGCGGGCAGCCGGATGGGGCTGGCCGATCAGCAGCGAGGGATCCGGCGCCGGGGCCTCGGAGCCGAACAGGTCGCAGAAGAGGGCCACCAGCTGAGGATCGAACTGGCGTCCGGCGTGGGCCCGAAGCTCGGCAATGGCGGCCGGGTGGCTGATCCGGCCCTTGTAGGGTCGATCCTGGATCATCGCGTCGTAGGCGTCGGCGATCGCCACGATCCTGGCCCCGATGGGAATGTCCGATCCGCGCAAGCCATGGGGATAGCCGTGTCCGGCAAACCGCTCGTGGTGGTGGAGGATGATCTTGCCGGCGTCCTGGACCGCCGCAACCTGGTCGATGATCACCTGGCCGATGCGCGGATGCTGGACCACGGTCTGCCATTCGGCCGGACTGAGCGGCCCGGGCTTGTCGAGGATGTCGGCCGGGACAGCGACCTTGCCGATATCGTGGAGCAGCGCGGCAACCCGGACCCGCTCCACCTCGGCCGGTGGCAGACCGAGGGTGGTGGCCATTCGCACGGCGATCGAGGCGATCACCGGTGAGGGCTTGCCGCGGTAGTGCGGCAGCGGGTTGATGACGGCGGCGAGGACGGCCTCGGCCGCGTGCCTGGCGGCCTCGCCCACCTCCGTCGCCCGGGCCCGGCCCTCGGCCGAGATCGGGGCCCGCGGAATCCGGTCATCGTCGTTCGGCTCGGCGAACACGAAGGTCTGATTGCGCCCCAGGGACTTGGCCGAATACATCGCCGCATCGGCGTCGCGGATCAGCTCGTCCGTCTTGAGATTTGGGCCACGGCCACCGGCGATCCCGATCGACACCGTTGCGCCAACGTCGACCCCATCCCCGATCGCGAACCGTTCCTTCTGCACGAGCAGTCGGAGCTTCTCGGTGACCTCGGTCGCTTCGTCGGCCGCGGTCTCGGGCAGGACGAGCATGAACTCCTCGCCACCATAGCGGCCCACCAGGTCGGCGGCCCGGAGGTGATCGCGGAAGACGGCCGCCACGCCGCGCAGGACGATGTCGCCGGCATCGTGCCCGTGGCTGTCATTGATCGCCTTGAAGTGGTCGATGTCGATGAACGCGATCGTCAGCGGGCGTTCGTAGCGGGTCGCCCGGTCGACCTCGGCCATCAGCCGATCCAGGAGGGCCGGTCGGCTGGCGACGCGGGTCAGGCGGTCCACGGTTGCTGCTTCCTGGGCCGAGCGCAGGGTATCCACGAGTCGGTTCAGGGCGCTCGCGAGGGGTGCCAGCGGTCCCAGGGTCCGGGCGCTGACCGGGGCGACCGGGCGTCCTTCCGCCACGGCCTCGATGGCCGAACGGAGGTCGCCGACCAGGCCCTGGACGACCCACAGGGTGGCGGCGACGCCGGCCAGGACGCCGACCGCGGCGAGGCCGAGGCCGACCCAGACCGCCTGGTCGGCTCCATCTTCGAACGCGGCGGCAGCGGCGATCGCGAGAATGACCGCCGGGGCCACCGACAGGAGTGGTCTGATCCGGCGCATCAGGGCATCGACGTCCGCGTCTCCCAGTCGCCGAGGATCAGGCCGGTGAAGTCCTTGGTCAGCCGGCCCTGGTTCTTGGCAATCGGCATGTCCGGATACTCGATCGCCTCGTCCACGGTCGGCAGGATCCAGTCGGCAAGCTCCCGGTTGAACAGGATCGTCGAACTCCGCCGCTGGACCCGGCCGTGGGCGCCGTTGTACTCGATCGTCGCATCCGTCAAGGGCACGATCGGCCGCTTGCGTCGCACCGCGAGCACCGGGTCCGCGCCGGGCGTGACATGGACATAGCCCCGGACCAGGTAATGCCCGAGCTTGGCGCCGATCGGGAAGGGCCGAACGCGGACCCGCCGGTCAGGGTTGCCGCGGGGTCCGCTGGCTTCGACCGCAACCAGCTCGTCGCGGGTCAGGATCAGCTCATCGACTTCGACCGCACCACCGCCGGCCAGGTCCTCGACCATGGCGTCGACCAGGACGAACTGCTCGAAGGCGTTGAGCATGTCGGTCAATCGCTCGCCGTCGAGGCGCAGCAGCCCCGAGATCCGACTGTCCTCGGAGTAGGCCGAGAACTCGATCTCCGGCTGGATCGCCGTGTAGGCGGGCAGGACCGGCTCGGCAGGCTCGTCGCCGGCCGAGCGAAAGGCGAGTCGCAAGGTGCGCCCGATGATCTCGATCACGTGGTGCCTCGTGTGCGGTGACTCGGGCGATCACCCCCGCCGCTCCAAGCCCGGTCAGAGTCCTCGACCGGACACCGCCCGGTAACCCCCGCGATAGTCGCCTCCGGCTCTGGTACCGCCGGAAGGCTTGGCTTCGATTGGCGCGTTGCTGCAAGACCGGCGGCTCTGGCCGCAAGCCGGGTGGAAGTCGCCGCCGAGCAGTCTTGCTTTGGCGACACCATCGCCCCACACAAGGAGACATGACGCATGAGCAACGATCCGACGTTTACCCGGACGGTCGAGACCAACGACGATCTCGACGACGTCGCCCCGGCGACTCCGGTCAGCACCCGGCAGACCCTCGAGAAGGGCGTCCCGCACGGCGACGAGGAGGTCGGGGGCGCTGTGACCGGCGGCCTCGGCGGAGCCGTCATCGGGGGCATCGTCGGCGGCCCGGTGGGTGCCGTTGTCGGCGGCGCGATCGGCGCGGCGACCGGGACCACGGTCGGCGCGGTCGACAGCAAGCGCAAGGACGAAGAGGTCGTCGTCACCCGCGAAGAGAAGACCTGGTAGACCCAGCCACTCGGGCCGGCCGAACCGAATGAGCCCCGCGGTGCGTGATCGCCGGGCTCGTTCGGTGATTCGGGCCGAGACGAAGCGAGGCGGGATCGTCCGCGTCGCGACGAGCGGCGGCCGAGCGGGCCGGGCCTCGTTTCGGTACGTGAGCTCCGACGGAGCGGCGATCAAGAACGAGGCCGAGATCCGCCGGATTCGGGACCTGGCCATCCCCCCGGCGTGGACCGACGTGTGGATCAGCGAGCACCCAACGGCCCGCCTCCAAGCCACCGGTCGCGACCAGCGGGGGCGCAAGCAGTACCTCTATCACCCGGCATTTCGGAGCGCGCGCGAAGCCAGCAAGTTCGCGGCGCTCGTCGCCTACGGCCGGGCACTGCCGGCGATTCGGCGCCAGGTCGACCACGATCTGCGCCGCCGCGGGCTGCCTCGTGAGAAAGTGCTGGCCACGGCCGTGGCGATCCTCGAGGCGACCCGAATCCGGATCGGCAACCGGAAGTATGCCGAGGCGAACCACTCCTATGGCCTCACCACCTTGCGGCCGCAGCAGGTCGTGGTCGACGGGGGGACGGTCCGCTTCGCCTTCCGCGGCAAATCCGGCCGCCGGCATCGAATCGCCCTGCACGACCGTCGCCTGGCGGCGGTGGTTGGACGCTGCCGGTCTGGTCCCGGGCGAGAGCTGTTCCAATACGCCAGCGCGGACGGTGATTGGCAGGCGATTCACTCGGATGACGTGAATGCCTATCTCCAGACGATCGCCGGAACCGACGTCAGCGCGAAGACGATCCGGACCTGGTCGGCCTCGGTCCTGGCCCTGCGGCTGCTGAGCGAAGGAAAGGAATCGGAGGCCGCGGCCCCGCGCTCCGTGCTCGGCCAGGCGATCAAGGCCGTCGCCCAGGCCCTGGGCAACACGGCGCCAGTCGCCCGCGCCTCGTACGTCCACCCCGACGTCATTGACTGGTTCCTGGCCGCCGACGCCGAGCCCGGGCCATCGCGCCGCGGCTCCCGCTGGCTGTCACCCGACGAGCGCCGGCTGATCCGGCTGCTCGAGGCGGGCGGACGGCCAGGTCGCCGGTCGGTCGCGTCGGGCGCTCGATTCGGAATGAAATCGTAAGTCGGGGCCGCTGTCCTGCGTGCCCGGGCGCAAGCCGTCCAGGCCGATGCTTGACGTCGACCGATTCAGCACCCTCCGGGCCGCGCCAGGCTCGGTCCCAGGCAGGACTCCTCCATTGGCTGATACCCATGCGCCCCGCTCCTTCTTCGTACCGCCACGCCCGCGTGCCAGTCGCGTGGCATTCGTCGGTACCTACCCACCCCGCCAGTGCGGCATCGCAACCTTCACCCGGGACCTGGCTGCTGCCGTCTCGACCGGCGCGCCGGATCGGGGCGCGGACCGGACGGGCTCGCGGGTCGGGCCAGGGCGTCCGCTCGCCGTCGAGGTCGTCGCGGTGGACTACGAGCCGCGCGACTTCCCGCCGGAGGTCCGCCTGCGGGTCGATCCTGATCGGCCGGCCGACTACGTCTGGGCCGCTGATCGCCTGAACCGATCAGGCGTTGCTGCCGTCTCGCTTCAGCACGAATTCGGGATCTACGGCGGAACGGACGGCGAGCTCATCCTCAATCTGATCGACGAGCTCGACGTGCCGTTGATCTCGACGCTGCATACCGTCCTCAGCCGGCCGTCGGACCGCCAGCGCGAGATCGTCCGCCGAGTCGCGGCGGCATCGAGCCGGATCGTCGTCCTGGCCCGGTCCGCCGGCCGGATCCTGGCCGATGCCTACGATGTCGACCCGGGTCGGATCCGGGTCGTCCCCCACGGCGTGCCCGACCTGCCGTTCGTGGATCCCGAGGGGGTCAAGCCACTGGTTGGCCTGGCCGGCCGGCCGACGATCCTGAGCTTCGGGCTGCTGGGACCGGGCAAGGGCTACGAGCTGGCCATCCGGGCCATGGCCCACGTGGTCAAGGCGTCCCCGGCCGCGTGCTACGTGATCCTGGGTGCCACCCATCCAGAGCTCCGACGGCGGGAGGGCGAGACGTACCGCCACGCGCTCCAGGCCCTGGCCCAGGAGCTGGACCTTGGCGACCACGTCCGGTTTGTCGACGAATACGTCGACCTGCCCACGCTCGTCCGGTGGCTCCAGGCGGCCGATGTCTTCGTGACTCCCTATCCGGGCGCCGAGCAGGCCGTCTCGGGGACCCTGGCCTACGCCCTCGGCACCGGCAAGGCCCTGGTCTCGACGCCCTACGCCTACGCCCGTGAGCTGCTCGCGGACGGGCGGGGCGAGCTGGTCCCGTTCGGTGACAGCGAGGCGCTCGGGCGGGCACTCGGCACGTACCTGACGAACGGGCCACAGCGCGAGCTGGCCCGCCGCCGCGCCTATGCCCTCGGCCGGAGCATGACCTGGGAGCGGGTCGGAGCCGAGTACCGGCGGATCCTGGCCGAGGTCTGGTCGGAACGCCAGAGGCCATGGGAGCAGCAGGTTGAACGGGGCGCTCCGGCCAGCCTCACCCCGGAAGCCACCTCGCCGGGCTGAGTGGTCGCGACCCGTGCTTGCCCTGCCCGAACCGGTCCGGACGCACCTCGATGAGCTGACCGGCCGGCTGGGGATCTACCAGCACGCCCGCGGCTCGATCCCCGACCCCGGCCAGGGCTACTGCACCGACGATGTCGCGCGCGCCGCGATCGTCGACATCCTCCAGGCGCGAGTGATCGGCAGCACGGCGATCGCCACCTCGCTCGAGCGCAGCCTGGCCTTCCTGGAGGCGGCCTTCGTCGGGTCGACGGGCCGCTTCCGGAACTTCCGGGACGACGACGGGAACTGGCTCGAGCAGGACGGGTCGCCTGACGCGCACGCCAGAGCCATCCACGCGCTCGCCGTCGTCCGATCCGAGGCCACCTGTGACCCTGCGACGCAGGCGGCGGCCGGGCAGCTGTTCGAGCGAGCCCTGCCGGCGGCAGCCGGCCTGGATGCGCTCCGGCCGTGGGCCCGGATCATCCTCGGTTGCGTCATCGTCGAGCAGAGTGACCAGCCGTCGGACCGGGGCGCCGAGACCCTCGACGTCCTGGCCCGGCGCCTGTGTTCGGCGTTCGACGCGAGCGGACCCGAGTGGCCCTGGCCCGAGGCGGTCGTGACCTATGAGAACGCGCTGCTCTGCCAGGCCTTGATCGAAGGCGGTGCCTGCCTGGGGGACCCGGCCATGGCTGCCTCTGGCGTCGCGGCCCTGCGCTGGTTGCTCGAGGCCCAGGTCGCCGAGGCGGGCTACCTGGTCCTGGTCGGCAACCGCGGCTGGTGGCCCCGGGGAGGACGTCCGGCCCACTACGACCAACAACCGATCGATGCCGCGGTCCTCGTCGAGGCCTGTGCGGCCGCCTGGCGAATCACCGGGGATCCGACGTGGGTCGCCGAGATGGAGCGCTGTTATGCCTGGTTCGAGGGTTGGAACAGCGCCGGGATCGCCGTCTCCGACCCTGCTCGAGGCAGCTCCGGCGATGGCCTGTCGGCGGTCGGCGTGAATGCCAACCAGGGCGCCGAATCGACGCTTGCCTGGCTGACGGCGACCGAGATCGTTCGCGCGGCGCGGGTGGCCGCGACGACGTCGTGACCTGCCGGCCTGAGCGTGACTGCCGGCCCGGGCATCCTGGCCGGCAGTCGCTCAGCCCGAGTTCGGCCTATTGGCTCGGTGATGGCGCGGCCGAAACCGGCGCGGTCAATGGGGCGGCCGAGACGACAGGCGTCGACGGGGCGGCCGAGACGACGGGCGTCGTCGGAGCGCCCGAAGGCGAGGTGACCGGCGCAAAGCTTGGCGGAGTGGAAACGACCGGCACGGTTGGCACGGCCGTGTTCGATGGGGTGCAGGCCGCGGCCGACACGGCGACGGCGGCAGTGGCGACGGCCGCCAGGGCGATACGACGAAACATCTGGTTCACCTCGGACAATGGGACCCGGGACGGGCGCATTGACGCTCGCCTGGGTCGTTCTTTGGGGCCGGTCCAGCGTCGCTCGTCCTGCCTCGCGCCCGGCTGTCGGGCCGCGCCGCACACCTTGCAAAGTGGTTTCAGGGGCCGTCCAGGGGTGGACGTCGCCCAGATCGCCCGGAATACTTGAGCAATGGCATTCCAGCTTCTGCCCGCCCGCGAACCATTGTTCCGGCGTCATGCCGACAACCCCATCGTCAGCGTGGGCCAGCTGCCCTACGCCGCCAACGCCGTCTTCAACCCCGGCGCGGCGCTGCTCAGCGATCAGACCGTCCTGCTCCTTCGGGTCGAAGACCGGCGCGGGATCTCGCATCTCCAAGTTGCCCGCAGCCGGGATGGGGCCCGGGACTGGACGTTCGATCCGCAACCGCTGATGAGCCCCCAGCCCGACACCCATCCCGAGGAAGTCTGGGGTTGCGAGGATCCGCGCCTGACCTGGCTGGCCGAACGAGATGAGTGGGTGATCGCATACACGGCCTACAGCCGGCGCGGGCCACTCGTGTCACTGGCCACCACCAGGGACTTCCGAACGGTGACCCGGCTGGGGCCAGCCATGCCACCGGAGGACAAGGACGCGGCCATGTTCCCGCGCCGGATCGATGGCCGGTGGGCGATGATCCATCGCCCGACGCCGCTCCGGGGCGGAGCGCACATCTGGGTCTCCTACTCGCCCGACCTGCGCCACTGGGGTGACCACGCCTTGCTGATCGAGGCCCGCGATGGCGCCTGGTGGGATGCCGGCAAGATCGGCCTTGGGCCGCCGCCCCTCGAAACGGACGAGGGCTGGCTGGTGATGTACCACGGGGTGCACATGACCGCCGGCGGACCGATCTATCGCGTCGGGTTCGCGCTCCTCGACCTCGACAACCCGACTATCGTCCTGCGCCGGAGCGATGAGTGGGTCCTGGGCCCGGCCGCCCAATATGAGCGCGAAGGTGACGTCGACCAGGTGGTCTTCCCGTGCGGCTGGACGGTGGATCTGGAGGCCGACCGGCTGGACCTCTACTACGGCGCGGCCGACACCAGCGTCGCCCTCGCCAGCGCGCGCTTCAGCGAGATCCTGGCCTACGTGCGCAGCTGTCCCGAGCCCGAACGGCGGCGGGAGTCCGACCGGACCGGCTAGGACCGCTGCTCGGCGACCGACTTCAGCTGGTCGAGCATCGGACCCCAGTTGTTCTCGGCCATCGCGTCTGCCTCGGCCTGGGTGGCGTTGTTGTCCTGGGTCAGGCTGAGCCGGGTCCCGTCGCCGTCGGCGGCCAGATCGACCGAGACCGTGTGGTAGTTGTCGGGCTCGTCGGGGCTGCCGCCCAGCGGGCTCCAGTGGGTGTAGCGCAGGTGCTGGACGGGGTCGACTTCGAGGACGGTGCCCTTGTCCACGTATCCTTTGCCCTTCCATTCACCGGACCAGGTGATCGGCTCACCGACCGTCCAGCTCGTCGCCAGGTTCGTGCCGTGCATGTACTGCCGGACGAGGTCGGGTTCGGTCAGGGTCGCCCAGACGCGATCGGGCGGGGCGTCGACCCGGACCACCCGGATCGCATCGAAACCACGAGACATGCTGGGCTCCTTTCTCAGGCGAACGCCGCGGCGGCCTCGATCAGGCGGGCCGCCTCGAGCAGGCTGTGGGCTCGGTGATCGGGCCGGGTCGGATCGAGCTGATCGGTGGCCGGCCCGAGGCAGATGATTCGCCACCCGGGACAGGCCCGGGCCGAGGCGACGCTGCCCTCGCTGGCGATCAGCCAGTCGGCGCCGTATTCGGCGCGCAGTGCCTCGAGTCGAGCCACCGCTCGCGGATCGGTCTTGCGGCCCCCACCGGCCGGCTCACGGTCGTCGCCCGCCGCCAGTGCCGCGGCCAGCCGGCCGAGGTCGGGCGAGGAGGTCGAGGCCGTCACGGCGTAGTCATCGGAGCGCAGCCCGCGCAGGAAGACGATCGGTCCGATGGCGGCCAGGCGCTCGAGGGCGAGTGCGCTGTCGGCGGTCGACTCGCGACGAAGGATGGAGACCTCGATGGCCGTCGCCGGCATCAGGCCGTCGCGCTGCCGACTGGCGCCGGCGAGCTGGCCTCATCGGCATTGAGGACGTAGCCGATGCCCTGGAACGTGGTGATCGGTCCGGGGCTGCCTGGGGCGGCACCCAGCTTGCGCCGGACCCGGCTGATCCAGACCCGCAGGTACTGGAGGTCGTCGCGGTATTCGGGACCCCAGACCTTGGTCAGGAGCTCCGTGTGCAGGACGACCTTGCCCGCGTTGGCGGCCAGGTGCTGGAGCAGGAGCCACTCGGTCCGGCTGAGCGACACGAGCTCGCCATCGCGGGTCACGAGGCGCCGTTCGAGGTCGATCTCGACGGTTCCGACGTGGACGATCCCGGAACCGGGCGCGACGCCCGAGGCCCGCCGGAGCACGGCCCGGACACGCGCCGCAAGCTCGTCGGGATGGAAGGGCTTGGCGATGTAGTCGTCCGCCCCGAGGTCGAGGCCCTTGGCCTTGTCCGCCGTGGCGCCCTTGGCTGTCAGCAGGATGACCGGGACAGGCCGCCATTCGCGGAGCTGCTTCATCACCTCGATGCCGTCCAGGTCGGGCATGACGATGTCGAGGAGGACGATATCCGGCCGCATCTCCTCGGCCTTGCGCAAGGCCTCCTCGCCGCCGGATGCGGTGACCACCCGGAAGCCTTCATCGTGCAGGGTCAGCGCGACGAGCTTCGTGATCCGGGGCTCGTCATCAGCTACGAGCACAAGCGGCTGGTTGGCCACGTAGGTCTCCTCGGCTATCAACGGGTTGCCCACTATCCCACGCCCGAACAGGGACGTGCAGAACGGCCGACCAGGTTGGTCGGCCGTTCTGCGGGAAGCAGGAGATCAGCGCGGCGTGTTGGCCTTGTCGTCATAGGCCGCGTGGGCGTCGCGATGGAGCTGGTCGAACTCGTCGTGGGCCTTGTCGCCGGCCTTGCCCAGGTCGTCGCGCAGCCGGTCGCCGGCATTGCCGATGTCGTCCTTGACCTGGTGGCCGTCCACGTCCCGGAGGGCCTCCTTGGTGTTGGTCTTCACGTCGCGCATCGTGTCCTTGGCGTCTGTCGTGTCCATTGATTGAACCTCCGCGTTCTGGGCTTCGAGGATTGATATTCACGGGCTGCCGCGTTGGCGTTCTCTATCGCTACCGTAGGCAATCGGGGCTTGCGGTCGGAGCCGCTGAACCTCGAGCGAGCCTTGCAGACTCGTCGCAGTCAGCCGGCGCTGGTCCGCATCAGCCGCGACAGCCGCACGCCACGGGTCAGCGCGGCCCGCACCGTGATCGCCAGGGGCACGATCGAGATGGCCAGGATGGGCCGCGGTGCGCCGGCCAGGAACAGTCCGGTCGTCACCCCCAGCGAGAAGCCCACGGCGCCGACCACGCCCTTGTCCGAGAGGAGGTCGAGCTGGCTCTGGGCCGCATCGACCGCCTCGGGCAGGTGGTCCGCTGCTGCCCGACTGCGTTCAATCAGGGTCTTGATCCCGTCGTCGACGGCATCGCCGAGGGCCGCGCCCTCCTTGGCTGGAGCGTTTCCGTTGTGGGCCATCTGGTCAGTTCCTCTCGTTGCTCTCAGGCTTTCGGTTCGATCAGGGGCAGGTCGACGACGTGCTCGGCGATGAACCAGACCTGCAGCTCATGGCGGCGCAGGACGTCGCCCATCAGCAGGTCGTTGGTGCCCCAGTCCTTCGATTCCTCGGTCTTGTCGATCGCCGCCCGGATCTTCTCGATGACCGTTTCGTGCGCATCGAGCAGGCGATCGATCATCACCGGCACGTCCTCGGCACCATTGGGTGGACGCTCGATCGTCGTCAGCTCGGCGGCGTGACGCGGATCGCCGACGGCAATCGCGCCCAGGCTCTGAACCCGCTCGGCAAGCAGGTCGATCAGCTCGAGCTGCTCCGCGGCGTGCTTGTCGAAGAGGAGGTGGAGCTGGTAGAAGGTCGGCCCGGCGACGAGCCAGTGATGCTTCTTGTACAGCCCGTACAGGATCATCGTGTCGGCCAGGATCTCGTTGAGGAGCTGGGCGCTCTCGCCGCGGGCCTCCGCCGCCAGAGCGATCGGCAGCAGTCGAAGCGTTCCAAACGCCTGCGTCTCGGGCGATCTGGCACCGAGTTGGGGCTGGGCGGAACGGCGGGGCCGGGCGGCTGGTTGACGGTTGTTCGGACTCATGGAGCCTCCGGGTCTGGGGACAGGTGCCAGGCCCAAGCGTCGCCGAGGCGGGGCCCCGGAACCACTCCAGTGGCCGGCAAGCGCCGTGCAATCGCATAACAGAGCGGTCTGGACAGGGAGTCCCCTGCCCTTCGATAATCGGCCCCTGACGTCCAACCCACCCCATCACCAGGGAGAGCTGCCGTCATCCTCCGACTGCTCCGAGGCACGGTCCCGGCGGGCCAGGAGAGCCAGCTGGTCGAGCGGCTGCGCGCCCTCGACATGACCCAGACGCCGCCCGCCGGATTTGCCGGATTGACCTTCGGCGTGCGCCGCACCAGCGACGCCCTGGGTTTCCTGGCCCTCTCGACCTGGACCTCGATCGAGGCGATCTCGAACGCGACTGCGGGTCGGCCGGACCAGACCCTGCCCAGCCAGCCGCCAGGTGACAATCTCGAAGGGGTGGCGATCGACCTGTTCGAGGTTCCGGAGGGTCCCCCACTGCCCCACGGCGTCGACCGCGGTGGCGCCCTCGGAATCGTCTGGGCGAGGGTCGCACCCCATGCCGAGGCGGCAGCCCACGACATGATCCGGGCGGTCGGCCCTGAGGTCGGCGCGGCCGGCGTCGCCGGCATCCAGGTTGGACGACGGGTCATCGGCGACCACACCGAGCTCCTCGTCGTGGCCTCCTGGCGCGATCGGCTGGCGCTCCACGAATTTGCCCAGCGGCGGACCCGCGGCACGCTCGATCCGGCCTTCCTCGAGCTGATGACGGAGTGGCGCTTCGAAACGTACGACTGCCTCCCGCCCGGCGCCATGTCGGTGCCCGCCGCGGGACCGGCGGTCCTGCTGGCCGATGACGGCGCCCGCTACGTGGATGCATCGCCGGGCGTCGAGACGCTCCTCGGGGTGCCGGCCGAGCTGGTCCTGCGCCAGACGCTCAGCGACCTCACGCCGCCGGACGATCGAGCCGCCAACCCGGCTCGATGGGCCCAGTTCCTGGCGGCCGGCGAAGCGAGCGGGACGTTCGACATCCTGCGCCCGGATGGCACCCTCCAGCCGGTCCAGTTCAGGGCCCTCGCCAACTGCCCGCGGCCAGGAATCCATGCGTCTGTCCTGACCCGGCCAGGGGACCCAGCCGACCGGCGATCGGTGGCCGAGATCGTCGCCGCGACTTTTCCTGCGGCCGTCGAGGCAGCTGCCTAGGCCCAAGCGAGCGGCACGGAAAAGCGGCTCGCAGCCACCCGTGGGGTGGACTCCGAGCCGCTTGACGTGCGGTTGGCGGAAGCGCCCGTCGCTGCGGGCCCTGGGTCTAGATCCGGGCATTGACCCCGCGGCGGCCGGCGAGGGCATGCCAGACGACGAGGACGATCACGGCCCCAAAGATCGAGACCAGGATGCTCGACAGGTTGAGACCGGTGATGTCGGCGATCCCCAGCACCGACCCGGCAATGAACCCGCCGACGACGGCGCCGACGATGCCCAGCAGGATGGTGCCCAGGAGCCCTTCGTTGCCTCCGGCAATCAGGTTGGCGATGAAGCCAGCGATCGCCCCGAGGACGATCCACGCGATGATGCCCATGGTTCTTGTATCTCCTTCGGTCGGCGGAGTGCCCGCCCTCTGCCGTAACGATCACTCCCGGCCCGCTACGGCCAGGTTCCGGCGCCGACCGCGCTCGTTGCGTCGGCGTGACAGAACGGCTGGGCAGGGGTTGGGCGGGACGGCGTCGATCGGCCCTTTCAATCCCATTGCAATCGGTTCCGACCCGTTCGGAATCGGGCATCCGGGTCGTATCGTGGCGGGATGGTGATCCGGATCCTGCGCACGCGTGTTCGGCCCGAGCGGGTGCCAGAGTTTCGCGAGCGCGCCCTGGCCAAGGTCGCCGATGCCCGCCGGGTTCCCGGCGTCATCGACGTCCACTTGGGCAACCAGGCCGAGGGCACCAGCGAGCGCTACGTGTTCATCAGTCGCTGGGCTTCGATCGAGGCGTTGTATGCCTGGGCCGGTGGCCGGGACCTGCTCGCCCGGCCGATCTACTTCGAGGGTCTCGAGGACGCCTTGCTCGAATTCGATATCCAGCACTACGTGGACGTTGAGCTCGCCCTGGAGCCCTGATTCGCAGCCGCTGGTCTGGGCCAGGCCCCAGGTGCCCTTGCAATGGCGCTGGCACATCCGGGCCACCGCTTCGAATGGTTCGGGCCGGCCTCGCGGCGTAGGCTCGGTCAATGCACGACCCCACGCGTGAGCCGACTCGACCTCCCCCGCCACCAATCCGGGTGGTGTCGGTGCCCGCCGGCGACGTGGAATTTGCCCGGTTCGTCCGGACGGCCGCCTCGGACCGGGCGGGCCCGGCGCTCCTCGAGGCGAGGCTCCGGTCGCGCTATCCGCGGGCCCGCGTCCGGCCCAACGAGCTGAGCGGCCTCGACGCCGCCCTGTATGCCTACCGGGATGGCCGGTGGGAACCGAGCCGGTCCAGCTAGATGAACCGACGCCAGTTGCAACGTGCGTGCAGACTCGAGCGCAGGCTGGACGAACCAGGTTGTTGGCGCGAATACTCACGTTCGATTGCGTGCACTCGAGGTGGTCCGGAATGACATCGGGGGTCCTGCCACGGCCGGACGGTCCTGAGCCGTTGCTCGAGCTGGCCGGTTCGGAGCGCGACCCAGGCCCAGCGTCCGCCTACCAGCCCACCTCACGGGACGTGCTCGAGGCGCTCCAGGTGGCGGCCTACACGACGGACGCCGCCGGACGAATCACGTTCTTCAATGAGGCGGCGGCGAGCCTCTGGGGTCGCCGCCCGGAGCTTGGCGAGGAATGGTGCGGCTCGCTCCACCTGTACTGGCCGGACGGTCGTCCGATGGGCCACGCCGAGTGCCCGATGGCCCAGACGCTGCACGAGCAGCGCCCGGTCAGTGGCACGGCGATCGCCGAGCGACCGGACGGCACCAGGGTCCATTTCATGGCCTATCCATCGCCCCTCTTCGACGACCAGGGCCGCCTCGCGGGTGCGATCAACGTGCTCGTCGACATCACGGCCCACCAGGCGGCGGAACAGACGATCCGGGCCAGCGCCGAGGCACTTCGCCAGTCGAATGCCGTGAAAGACGAGTTCCTTGGCCTGGTCTCGCACGAGCTGCGCACCCCCGTGACGACCATCTATGGCAACGCCCAGCTGCTTCGCAGTCGGGGTGAGCGGCTATCGAGCGAGAACCGGACGGAGATGGTCGCCGATATCGCCCAGGATGCGGAACGGCTGCTGGCCGTCATCGAGAACCTGCTCCTGCTGACCAAGATCGAGGGCGGCGTACCACCCGATCTCGAGCCGCAGGTCCTGGCCCACGTGATCCGGTCGACGATCGAGGGCTTCTCGACGCGCCGTGGTCGAATTATCACGTTCACCAGTGTCCCGGCCCACCATCTCGTGGTCGACGCCGACCGGACCTACCTGGACCTCCTGCTCGGCAACCTCCTCTCGAACGCCGACAAGTACAGCCGGGGTGATCACCCGATCGAGGTGGTGCTCCGGGTGGCCGAGGGCGAGGTCCGGGTCAGCGTGCTTGATCGGGGCATCGGACTGCCGGCCGACGTCAGCTCGGATGACCTGTTCACCCCGTTCTACCGCGCCCCGGCAGCCCGCGAGCAGGCCAGCGGCATGGGCATCGGCCTGGCCGTCTGCAAGCGCCTGGCCGAAGCCCAGGGCGGTCGGGTCTGGGCCATCCCCCGCGATGGCGGCGGGGCCGAGGTCGGCTTCGCCTTGCCGCTCGCACCGGAGCCCGAAGGCTAAGCGTCGAGCGGGCCAGCGAGGCGTCAGCTCCGGCGGGATGCCCGCCGGTATTCCTCGCGCAGGAGATCGACCATGGCCTCCGACTCGGTCCATTCGGCCGACGCCGGATCGGCGGCCGCCAACCGCCGCTCCGCCTCACGCCAGTCCGCCAGGATCGCGCCTGGATGGCGCTCAGTCGCGTCGATCGAGGCCGTCGGCGCCCCCGGCAGGTCGTCGCGGACCTGGTCGCTGACGACCTCGCTCAGCCTCCGCTGGCGAACGCTCCCAGACAGGACGCGTTTCGCGATCGACTCGATCTGGCTGGCAAGGTCCACGAGGCGCGGATCGCCGGGCTCGATCGTGCGCTTCTCCTCCTCGAGCGTGCCCAGGACCTCGAGGTCTCGAAGCAGGGCGTCTGAAGTTGTGCGCAGTGCGTCACTCGAGCTGGTCATCGGGCTCCGGCGGTTGGGCTGGCCAGCATACCCCCGGCTCAGCCAGCCGGCCCGGCAGGCACACCAGGCAGACCGGCTGATCGGGTCAGGCCGCCCGGCGGCCCGTGAGGAGTTGGGCCACGAGGACCACCACGGCCAGGAGCAGCAGGAGGTGGATGAAGGCCCCGCCGACGGCTGTGATCAGGCCCAGGGCCCACAGCACAAGCAGGATCACGATCAGGGTCCAGAGCACTTGGGCTACCTCGCTTTCGTGGTTGCCCGATGAGCACGGGCCGGACCAGAACATAGGCCGCGGCCCGGACGCAAGCCATGCGCGGCAGCGCCGGTGGCGTTGCGGATCTCTCGCAGCGACCGGACCGGCGACCACGATGGGGGACACCTCTGCAACGTACCTGCAAGCAGCGGCGGCCCGCTCGAACGGGCGGCCGACGGGCGCGCAGGGTCAATCTCGGGAGATGGTCAGAGCAACCACCTACCGAGACCTTTCGGACGAGGGCGAGCGGCTCCGCCAATTGCTGCTGCGCCGCCAGATCGCCGAGGACGACATCGAACGGCTGGCCCGCGAGGTACGCGTCTGGCAGCTCCGCTGCGCCGTTGCCGTGGCCGTCCGGAACCCGCGGCTCGTGGCCGATTTCCGGGCCAAGGCCGGCGACCTGCAGCGCCTCGTCGGCCGTGACTGGGCGCCGGAACCGGACTGGCAGGCCCGGCTGATGGGCCTCGTCAGCAGCTGGCTCAATGCCATCGCCTGGGCCGAGCAATAGCTCGGTCGCGATTGAAGCGCCGATGCAATGACCCGGACCGGCCTTGTTGGCTGGCGGCCGATGTGGACCGACGAGGCTTGAGCTCACTACGAAATCACATGACAGGGAGCTAGCGATGATTCGTCTCGAAGAGCTGAGCATTCCGGACGGCCTGAGCGATGCCGTCGATTCCGCCCGGCGCGGCCTGACCACAATCGATCGCGATTCGATCGGCGACGCCGCGACGTCGGCCGCCCGTACGGTCCTGCCCGAGCGTTGGTTCCGGCCGAAGCCGCGCCGCTGGCCGTTCGTCGTGGCCGCACTCCTGCTGCTGGCGATGGTCGCGTCCGTCTTCCTCGTCCGCTTGCCCCAGCTGAGCAGCGCGCCGGCGGATGAGCCGGATCCCTCGAATCCTGAGGACGGCCAGCCGA
>DATGGC010000254.1:0-1837 GCA_035308745.1 Candidatus Limnocylindrales bacterium
AGAATGGCGTCGCTTCCGCGGCTGCCGAAGTCGCGAATGCGACGACCGGCATCAACGGCTCGATCGTCATCATGCATTGCGGCTCGAAGGTCACGCCGCTGGCCCTGCCCGCGATCATTGCCCGCTACCGTGCACGTGGCTTTGCCTTCGTGACGATCCCTGCGCTCCTCGACCTGTCGGCCCGGACGACGAGCTGGACACCACCGCCTGATCCGGACACGTGGGCGGTCAGCGAGCTCGATCCAGCCGATCAACAGGCGAGCTGGAATGCCAGCCCAGCGATCGATCCGGCCGGCCATCTGCACATCGCCTTCGAGACGCCCACCGGAATTGACTATGGCGACGACACGTCGGGGTCTTGGCGCTACACGTCGGTCGCGTCGACCGGTGGCGGGACATTCGTGTCCCGGCCATCGATCGCTCTCGACCCGAGCGGCCGTGTCCAGCTCGCCTATCTGTCGATGACCGCCGCCGGCACCACGGTCATGTACGCCGGGCGGAACCCAGCCGGCGCCTGGTCGAGCCCGGTGGCCGTTGCCCAGCTGGCGGCACCGGCATCGACGGCGACCATTGCGATCGATGCCACTGGCCAGCCGGTCATCGCCTACGCCAGTCTGGCGGGCACCCACCAGGGGATCGACCTGGCCCGCCCGAGCGCGACCGGGTGGAGCTCCGAGCACGTCCCAACGACGAACGGCACATTCCTCAATCCATCGATCGCGATCGACGGCGAAGGATCGATCCACCTGATCGTGCGCCGCAACGGGTACCCCGAGATCGACGAGACGACGAACGCCTCCGGATCCTGGGTCACCGCCCGGCTCCTGGCGGTCGCGGGCAGCGCCGTGCCCTTTGCGGCCTTCACGGCGGACGGCCGACTGGTCGTGGCTGCGCAGCAGACGTACAGCCCGACGGTGATGCTCGGGATTCGATCCGCGGACGGATCGCTGGCGTGGTCGACGGTGACGAACGCCGGTGACCTCAGTGGCCTCGCGTTGGCCCAGGATGGCGCGCCAACCGTGGCGTTCAGCCGGGTTCCAGCGCCGGGTGGTCCGAGCCGGATCTGGCTTGCCGGGGTCAGGCCATGATCGCCCAAGCCGACCTCCGGCGCGTCGGCCGCGGCCCGCGAGCCGGCCGCTCGTTGGTCGCGGCCGCCCGGCTCGGGTACCCTCGGTTGCATGCCGACCATTGGAGACCGGCTGGCCGAGCGATATCGCCTCGACGCCCGGATCGGGTCGGGTGGCTTCGCGACGGTCTTTCGGGCCCATGACCTGCGCCTGGATCGCGATGTAGCTATCAAGGTCCTGCTCGCGAACCTGGCCAGCGATCCGGTCGTGACCGCGCGGTTCGAGCGTGAAGCCCGGACCCTCGCAGCGATCAACCATCCCAATGTCGTGGCCATCCACGACGTCGCGTCCGGCGACCCGGATGCGGGGTCTGAGCCGTATTTCGTGATGGACCTGTGCGCGGGCGGTTCCCTGGCGGACTTGCTGAACGCCTCCCCGACCGGCTCGCTGCCGGCCGACATCCTCATCCCGATCCTGATCGACGTTTCGGCCGGCCTCGCCGCCCTGCACGCGGCAGGGATCATCCATCGGGATCTCAAGCCGTCGAATGTCCTGCTGTCCGGTGGCCGGGCCCAGATCGCGGACCTCGGCATCGCCAGCGCAGGGCCGAGCGACCTGACCGCCACCGGAACCGCTGTCGGCACGCTCGCCTACCTGGCCCCCGAACAGCTGAGGGGTGCACCGGCGAGTCCGGCCAGCGACGTGCACGCCCTCGGTGCGATCACCTTCCTTGGCCTCACCGGCCGCCTGCCGAGTCCGGGCGACAGCGT
>DATGGC010000255.1:0-15604 GCA_035308745.1 Candidatus Limnocylindrales bacterium
CGAGCGCGAGACGGCCGAGTGGCTCGTATCACTCGACCAGGTCGTCGGCGAGGAAGGGTCGAACCGGGCCCGCTTCCTCATGTTCAAGCTGCTCAAGCGCGCGCGGCAGCTGCATGTCGGCCTGCCGCCCCTGACCCAGACCCGCTACATCAACACGATCAGCCCTGAGCAGGAGCCCTTCTTTCCGGGCGACGAGGCGCTGGAGCACCGGATCCGGCGGATCGTGCGCTGGAACGCGGTCGCGATGGTCCTCCGCGCGAACAACCAGTTCAGCGGGATCGGTGGCCACCTCTCGACGTATGCCTCGGCGGCCAGCCTGTACGAAGTCGGCTTCAACCACTTCTTCCGGGGCAAGGACGGCGAGGACGGCTCCGCCGGCGACCAGGTCTTCTACCAGGGCCACGCCGCGCCGGGGATGTACGCCCGGGCGTTCCTCGAGGGCCGCCTGAGCGAGGACCAGCTCGACCACTTCCGGCGCGAGTCGGTCCCCGGCCAGGGGTTGAGCTCGTATCCCCATCCGCGCCTGATGCCCGACTTCTGGGAGTTCCCGACCGTCTCGATGGGCCTCGGTCCGATCAGCGCGATCTACCAGGCCCGCTTCAACCGCTACCTCGCCAATCGCGGCCTGGCCGACACCTCCCGCTCGCGGGTCTGGTCGTTCCTGGGCGACGGCGAGACCGACGAGCCCGAGTCGCTGGGTGCGCTTTCGATCGCGGCCCGCGAGGGCCTCGACAACCTGACCTTCGTGGTCAACTGCAACCTCCAGCGCCTCGACGGCCCGGTCCGTGGCAACGGCAAGATCATCCAGGAGCTGGCGTCGGTCTTCCGCGGTGCCGGCTGGAACGTGATCAAGGTGATCTGGGCGCGCGAGTGGGACGACCTCCTGGCCCGGGACACGGACGGCGTCCTGGTCAACAAGATGAACGTCACCCTCGACGGCGAGTTCCAGAAGTACTCGGTCTCGGGCGGGGCGTACATCCGGGAGCACTTCTTCGGCCCCGATCCGCGGCTGGCCAAGCTGGTCGAGCACCTGACCGACGACGACCTGGCCAAGCTCCGCCGCGGTGGCCACGACTACCGCAAGGTCTACGCGGCGTACAAGGCGGCGACCGAGTTCACCGGCGGCCCGACCGCGATCCTGGTCCACACGATCAAGGGCTGGACCCTGGGTCCCGGGGTCGAGGCGCGCAACATCACCCACCAGACCAAGAAGCTCTCGGAGCAGGAGCTCCACGTCTTCCGCGACCGGCTGGAGCTGCCGATCCCCGACGCCAAGCTCAAGGAAGCGCCCTACTACCACCCCGGACCCAAGTCGGAGGAGGTCGAGTACCTCCGCGAGCGGCGCCGCCAGCTGGGCGGCTCGCTGCCCAAGCGGGCGGTGCGGGCCAAGCTCTTCGCCGGCGTGGCGCCCGCGGTCGACGCCGAGTTCGCCGGGGGCAGCCCGACGCCGGTCAGCACCACGATGGTCTTCGCCCGACTGCTGCGCAACCTGATCCGCGACCCGGAGCTCGGCGCCCGGATCGTGCCGATCATCCCCGACGAGGCGCGCACCTTCGGCCTCGACCCGCTGTTCAAGGAAGTCGGCATCTACGCCGCCCAGGGCCAGCGCTACGAGCCGGTCGACTCCGAGCTCCTGCTCAGCTATCGCGAAGCGACGGACGGCCAGGTCCTCGAAGAGGGGATCACCGAGTCAGGCTCGATGGCCAGCTTCCAGGCGGCCGGCACGGCGTACGCCAGCCACGGCGTGGCAATGATCCCGTTCTACATCTTCTATTCGATGTTCGGCTTCCAGCGCACCGGTGACCAGACCTGGGCATTCGCCGACGCCCGGGGCCGGGGATTCATGCTCGGCGCCACGGCCGGCCGGACGACGCTGACCGGCGAGGGCCTCCAGCACGACGACGGCCACTCGCACCTGCTGGCCTCGACGATCCCCAACATCCGGGCCTACGACCCGGCCTGTGCCTACGAGCTGGCCGCGGTGGTCCGCGACGGGATCGAGCGGATGTACGTGCGGGGCGAGGACGTCTACTACTACATCACCTTGTACAACGAGAACTACCCGATGGCGCCCAAGCCAGAGGGTGTCGACGAGGGCATCATCCGGGGCATCTACCGCTTCTCCGGCCCGCCCGAGGCCGTCGCCGGCGACAAGAAGGCCCAGCGCGTCCGCCTCGTGGGCAGTGGCGCGATCCTCCAGCAGGTCATCGCCGCCCAGGCGCTTCTGGCCGACAAGTTCGGGATCGCGGCCGAGGTCTACAGCGCACCGTCCTTCCAGCAGCTCCGCCGCGAGGCGCTCGAGGTCGAGCGCTGGAATCGGCTCCATCCCGACCAACCGGCCCGGACGCCGTATGTCAGCCAGGTCCTGCCCCCCGAGGGCGGTCCGGTGGTGATCGCCACGGACTGGCTGAAGGCCGTGCCCGACCTCGTCGCGCGCTGGCTGCCCCGCGACTACACCTCGCTGGGGACCGAGGGCTTCGGCCGGAGCGACACCCGCGAGAACCTGCGCGCCCTGTTCGAGATCGATCCGGCGGCGATCGCCGCGGCCGTCGTGGCCCAGCTCGCGCGCTGCGGTGCGCTGACGGCCAAGCAGGCCGCCAGCGCGTTCGCTGAGCTCGGGGTCGACCCCGACAAGCTCGACCCGATGGCCCTCTAGCCCGAGGGCTCAGAGGCGTCGCGAGGCTACTGGATCAGGTAGGTCACGCTGACCGTGATCGTCACGTCGGTCGTCCCGGCCTGGATCGGCGTCGCGACCTTGCTGCTGTCGACTGCTGCGCCGGCGGCCACGCCGTACATCACCGGGTAGGGGATCGGCGCCGAGGTCTCGCTGATCGAGGCGACCCCGCCGATCGAGACACCCGCCGCGCTGGCGAGGGTCGTGGCCTTGGCCTTCGCCTCGGCCATCGCCGCCTGGCGTGCCTGGGCCTCGGCCGCGGTCTGGTCGTCGACCCGGAAGTCGACCCCGTCGAGTGACGTCGCGCCGGCCGCCAGGCTGTTGTCGATCGCGTCGCCCAACTTGGTCAGGTCGCGGACCGTGACCGACACGCTGTTCGACATCTGGAAGCCGGTGATCCGGGGCGGGTTGGTGTTGGCCGAATAGTCGTAGGCCGGCTGGAGCGAGACGGTCGAGGTCTGGATGTCCTTGTCATCGATGCCCAGGGCCTTGAGCGCCGCGATTACCTTGGTCATCGCCGCCGCCGAGTCGGCCTGGGCGGCCTTGACGGTCGTCCGGCTGGCGACCACGCCAAGGTGCAGGTCGGCGACGTCGGGCTTGAGGGTCACGGTGCCGGTCCCGGACACGCTGATCGTGTGCTCGGGTGTCGTCCCGCTCGGGTCGACCGCCAGGGTTGGGCGGGGCGAAAGAGATGGCAGCGACGTCGCCGCCAGGAAGAGGCTGACGCCGATCCCCGCGGCGATCAGGCGAGCGCGGGGGCCGAACGTCGGGATCGTGACGGTGGTCGACATCGGTGAGTGGCTCCTGTCGGATTGCCGGCGGTGCTGGCCGGTCTGACCCGCAAGACGGCACACCTCCTCGATCGGTTCCCCCGGCGGGCGATGATGGCCATCGACACGGGGAACACAGGAGGAGCAGCTGATGGATCTCCAGGAGCTTTCCGAGGTGGCGGGCCGCCAGGCCGGGAGTGGCCAGCCCTGGCTCGAGTTCATGCGCTACCCGGCCATCAGCGTCGGCCTGTACGTCCTCGAGCCGGGCGAGGCGGATCGCCAGTCGCCGCATACCGAGGACGAGATCTATTACGTCGTCGGCGGTCGGGCCCGGATCAGCGTGGGTGACGAAGTCCGGCCGGTTGGTCCCGGGGACGTGATCTACGTGGCGACCGCCGTGCCGCACCACTTCCACGACATCACCGAGCGGCTCAGCCTGCTCGTGGTCTTCGCCCCGGCGGAACGCTCGCTGGCCTAACCCTCGCTCGCCTGGCCCATCAGCTCCCCGAAGCGGACAGCCCGAAGGGCCGACTCGCCGTCGGCGTCGTGGCGGAAGAAGACGAAGGCGTCGTCGCCGGCCGCGAGGAACGGCTCGATCCGGGCCGCCCAGCCCACCAGGGCGGCCTCGTCGTAGGCCGTCCGTCGCAGGCGGAGGTAGAGGAAGCGCCCGGTCCGCCGGATCGTCGGCGGCTCGGCCAGCTCGTCGAGGTCGGTCGCGCACAACACGGCCCCAATCGCGGCCATGGCCGCGAACGTCTCGTCGACGTGCCAGGACGGGTGCTGGAATTCGAGGGTCAGGGGAATGTCCCCCGGCCAATGCCCGAGCAGCGCGGCCAGTCGGCCGTCGTCGCGCTCGATCTCCTCGGGCACCCGGAACAGGACCGTGCCCAGTCGCTCACCGAAGCGGCGCAGCGGGTTGGTCAGCCAGGGCACCGATTCGCTGGGATCCACGGCCAGCGCCCGCAGGCTGCCACCGCGCTGGGCCTTGACCGCGAACCGGAACGTTTCTGGTGTCGCCGCCAGCCAGCCGTCGATCGCGGCCTCGGTCGGACTGCGGTAGAAGGTGTTGTTGAGCTCGCAGGCCGGCAGCCGGCCGGCGTACGAGCGCAGCAGGTCGCGATCGGCAACGCCGCTCGGATAGAAGCGCGGCGCCCAGTCCTTGTAGGCGAAGCCGCTCGTGCCGACGAGCAGGCGGCCGGCCGTCGTCGGACCGCCGGCGAGGCTCAGGCGGCTACTCGCTCGGGGCGCAGATCGGCTCGCCGTCCGCGCGGACGCGCTCGCCGATCGCCCGGAACGTGGCCGTCAGCACCTCGAGGTCGGCGCCTGGGACTACGTCGAGGAAGTATTGGGCGATGCCCGCCAGATGCGTGTCGGCGGCGGCCCGCAGCCGTTCGAGGCCGGCGTCGGTTAGGACGGCCAGCGCGCCGCGGCCATCATCGGTGCAGGTCGAGCGCTGGATGAGGCCGTCGGCCTCCAGCCGGTCGATGAGGCGGGTGACCCCGCTCCGGCTCAGGAAGATGCCCGTCGCGAGCTGGTTCATCCGGAGCGCGCGGCCGGGCGCCTCGGCCACCTGGAGCAGGGCCGAATACTCGCCGAGGGTCAGGCCCTCCTCGGCGCGCAGGTCCTCGTCCAGCCGGCGGGTGAGCAGGGCGTGCGCGGTCAGGAACGCGCGCCACGTGTCGAGCCGCGGGTCGCGGGCACTCAGGGTCGTGTTGGGCTCATCGTCGAGCCGGGTCGCAGGCATGGCGGCATTCTACCCCGGAATGCAACTTGTTGACCACGCAACGATCCGGGCAGCCCGGAGCGGCCATCAGCCGGCGCCGAGGGCCTCGGTGAGCCACGGGAGGGGCGTCTCGCCGTCATCTTCGTAGGCGTTGCCGAACGACCAGGTGGCGCCATCGGCGTGATCGACCCAGTCATTGAACAGGGTCTCGATCGGGGCAATCCCGGCGCTGAGCGGGATCGTGAACGAGGACAGCTCCTGCTCGCGGCCATCGAGGGTCCCACCCATGGCGGTCACGGCCGGGACCAGCTCGGCATCCACCCGGCCGGCCAGGTCGAGGCCGGGATACCAGACCTGGACGCACAGGTTGCCGCCGCGCTCGTGGACCCGGTACAGGAACGAGATCGGATCGACGGTGAAGACATCACCGGCGGCCAGGCCGTCGAGGATGCCCGGCGAGGCGAGGAGCCGGTAGCGGTTCGGGCCGAGGACTTCCACCGGCACTTCCTCGAAGACCGGCTGGCCCGATTCCTTGAGCGTCGCCAGGAGGCGGACCGTGGGCTGGTTGGGCGTGGGCGTGTAAGCCATGGATCCATTGTCGCCCATTCCACCGCCGCCGCGCAGCCGGTCGCTATCCTCCGCTGGTGGCAGCGATCGTCGGTTACGGCGCCCAGAGCATGACTGCGCCCCTCCACGACGTCCTGGTCAAGCGGCCCGGTCCGGCGTTCGGGCGCGCCTTCGACGACGAGCGGCACGGCTTCTTGCACCCGGTCGATCTCGCCGTCGCGCAGCGCGAGCACGACACCTTTGTCGAGATCCTGGCTCGCCTCGGGCCCATCGTCCATGAGCTCGGCACGGAGAGCGACAGTCCGGATCTCGTCTACCAGTTCGATCCCCTCCTCGTGACCGATCGGGGAGCGATCCCGCTCCGCGCCGGCAAGCCCAACCGGCGCGGCGAAGAGCGCCTCGTCGAGTCGTGGGTCCATGCCCACGGCATCCCGACCCTGGGACGGATCGACGCCCCGGGCACGATCGAGGGCGGCGACACGTTCTGGCTGCGGCCAGACCTGCTGTGCATCGGTCGGACCCTGCGCACGAACGACGCGGGCGCCCGGCAGCTCGCGACCCTCGTCGGTGGCGACGTCCGGACGTTCGACGTGCCCTACTGGCGGGGACCCGTGGAGCTGATCCACCTGCTGTCGGTGATATCGCCGGTGGCCGACGACCTGGCCGTCGTCTACCTGCCCCTTTTGCCGGTCGGCCTGTGGCGGCTCCTGGGCGACCTCTCGATTCGGCTTTTGCCGGTGACCGACGAGGAGTTCGGCACGCTCGGCTGTAACGTCCTGGCCGTGCGGCCCGGCGTGGTGATCCTGGCCGAGGGCAATCCAGCGATCGCCCGGGCCCTGGCCGAGGCCGGCTGCGAGGTCCACACCTACCCGGCGACGGAGATCGGACTGAATGGCTCGGGCGGTCCCACCTGCCTGACCCGGCCACTCGTCCGAACGACTGGCTCGTGAGCCGCGACCGTCTCAGCGCGCTGGAGCTGCTGGCCGTCGATTCGATCGACGCCGGGCGGATCGAGCGTGAGCTCAGGGCGATCGTCGCGATTCCGAGCGTCACCGGCGACGAAGAGGCTGTCCAGACCGAGATGGCCGCCTTGATGGCCGCCTCGGACCTGGCCGTGGAACGCGTCGCGACCGATCCGGCGCAGCTCGCGGCAGATCCCGACTGGCCGGGCAGCGAGGTGGCCCGGACGACGTTGTCCGTGGTGATCGGCCGGGCAGGACGACCCGGTGGCCGGCGGGTGATCGTCCTGGGCCACGTCGATGTCGTCCCGGTGGGCGACGAAACGCTGTGGCGGACGCCGCCCTGGACGCCGACCGTCGTGGACGGCGCCCTGTACGGCCGGGGGGCCGTTGACATGAAGGGCGGCGTGGTGGCCGGCCTGGCCGCGGTTCGGGCGGCGATCGCCGGCGTGGCCGCGGCCGGCCGGGAGCTCGACGGCGAGATCCTGTTCGTGAGCGTGCCCTCGGAGGAGGATGGCGGTGGGGGCATGCTGGCCGCGATCCGGGCCGGTGCGACCGGCGACGCCGCGGTCATCCCCGAGCCGTCGGGGCTCCAGGTCGTGACCGCTCATGCCGGGGCGATCACGTTTCGGCTCACGATCCCGGGCAAGGCGGCCCACGCCTCGAAGCGCCGCGAGGGCGTCTCGGCCCTCGACAAGCTGGCCGTGATCAGCGCGGCGCTGGCCGCCGACGAGGCGAACCGGAACGGCGCGGAGACACATCCCCGGATGGTCGCCCTGGGCCTGCCCTACCCGACGATCATCGGCAAGGTCAGTGGCGGCGAATGGGCGTCAACGGTGATCGACCGGATCGTGGTCGAGGGTCGCTACGGCGTCCGGCTCGGTGATGCCTGGCCGGCCGCCGAAACCGAGCTTCGGGCGGTGATCGCCGGTGCCTGCGCCGCCGATCCGTGGCTTCGGGAACACCCCGTCACGGTCGAGATCACCGGCGGACGATTCTCGTCGGCCGAGATCGCCGACGAACATCCGCTCGCAACGGGTTTGGCCGCGGCGATCGGCGACACGCTCGGCGAGCTGCCCCAGTTCATCGCCGAACCGTACGGCGCGGACATGCGCCTGCTGATCCGCGAGGGCGGGACACCGACGGTGATCTTCGGACCGGGGGCGCCCGAAGTGGCCCATGCCCCGAACGAGCACGTCCACCTCGACGAAGTCGTCCGCTGCGCTCGGGCCCTCGCGGTCTGGCTGCTGCGCGAAGTGGGGCCGCCGGAACCCTAGCCGAAGAGCTCGTCGAGGGCGCTCGTGAAGGCGGCTGTATGGGCGTCGACGTCGGCCTCGGTCGTCGCCGGGCTCATCAGGGCCATGTTGTGGAACGGCGTCATCAGGATCCGCCGGTTCATCACGTACAGGTGCAGGAATCGCTCGAGCTCCGGGTCGCTGGCGGCCCATTGGGCCGCGCCGTCGCGAGGGGGCTCGGGCAGGAAGTGGTACTCGGCGCGACAGCCGAGACGGGTGACGTGCCAGGGCACGTTGCGGTCGCGGATCGCGCCCTCGACGCCGGCCGTCCAACGCTCGGCGAGCGGAATCATCAGCTCGAACGCGGCCTCGGTCAGGACCTCGCCCAGGGTGGCCCGCACGGCCGCCAGCGAGAGGGCGTAGCCGGCCAGCGTGCCGCCGACGCCGCCGACATCCGAGTTGTTGGGCTCGAGCATCGTGTTGATCCGGTCGCCGAGCTCGGCGCTGAAGCCGTATGTGCCGACCGGGATCCCGCCGCCGATCGTCTTGCCGATCACCAGGATGTCGGGCTCGAGCCCGAAGGCCTTGGTGTAACCGCCGGGACCGGCGCAGATCGTGTGCGTCTCGTCGATGATCAGGAGCGTCCCGTAGTGGCGGGTCAGCTCGCGGACGCCCTCGAGGTAGCCCGGCTCGGGCAGCACGATCCCGATGTTGGTGAGGGCCGGCTCGATGAGCAGGACGGCGACGTCGCGATGGGCGAGGGCCGCTTCGAGGGCCACCAGGTCGTTGTACGGCACGACGCGCGTGGTCTCCGCCGGGTCGACCGGCGGGCCCATGTTGCCCTCGCGCTCGACCACCCGGCCGTCGGGGGCGAGGGTCGCGATCGTCTCGTCGACCGAGCCGTGATAGCAGAAGTCGTGAACGGCGATCTTCGGCCGGCCGGTGACCATCCGGGCGAGCCGGATCGCGAACCGGTTGGCGTCCGTCGCGGTGAGGGTGAACTGCCAGTACTTCAGCCCGAAGCGGCGCTGGAGCTCTTCGCCGCACCACACCGCGTCCTCGGTCGGGAGCATGTGGGTGATGCCCCGGCCGTGGATCTGGCGTTCGACCGCGGCGACCGTGGCCGGCGCGCCGTGGCCGGCCATCGCCCCGGTGTCACCCAGGCAGAAGTCGACGTACTCGTGGCCTTCGACATCGGTGAAGTGGGCGCCCGAGGCGGTCTCCACGAAGATCGGAAAGCCGCCCGCCCACTTGACCATCCAGTTCATCGGCACGCCGGCGAGAAGCGAGCGGGTGGCTCGTTCGAAGAGCGCCAGCGAGCGCGGATGGTCGTCGCGGAACTGCTGGATCTCGCGATCCATCAGCGTTCCCAGGCGAGCGCGGTCGAGCGTCCGATCGACGGTCATCAACCCATGATGCCTGCTGGCCGGTGGGCCGCGCAGGCTGTTCCGATTCGGGGTCAGTTGACCCGGCGGTTCAGCCCACAGATCGGGCAGGTCGCCACACCGGTCGAAGCGTCGAGCCGAAGGAGCGTGGCGCAGCCATTGGTGCTGCAGAAGAGGGGATGGGCGGCGGCGGCGCGGCGGCGCAGCCGGCGCATCGCCTGGGCGCGCATCGGCGCGCTGGCGGTTGAGGATCGCGAAAGCATTGAACGAAAACCTATGGTTCCTGACCGCTCGAACGGACCCGGGTTAGGTGGGTCGGAGCGGACCGATTGATTGCCTGGCGCGTCGCGGGAGCAAAGGTTCTGATGCTCTGACCTGCGACGCCGCTCGGGCGTTGACATCGACTATGTTCGTGCAGAACGCCTGTTCTGTCAAACGCCCAAAGGTCCGGGTTGGTCGCGTGGGGACGTCGCGTGGGTTCGTCGCGTGGGTTCGTGGGGCCGGGTTCGTCATCACGCAAGTGCGGCTGGGATCCGCCTCGATTCGGCGCGCCGCTTCGCCCCAGGCCGGGCGATTCCTCGTGGATGGTCGCTCTGAGGACAAGGCCGGACCGTAAGGCCCGAATCGCCGGCCGACCAGCTCGCCGAGGGACGATGGCAGGCCGCTCTTGAGCGTGTCTTGAGCGTGAACCGCGGCTGGACCTGCGTCTGCTCGGGGGAGAATCGATGGTCGCAGGCGCTTGTCGACCTTCCTACGCTCGCAGCACCATCCACGAAGAATCGAATCGGCCAAGTGCGGGCGCACGATCCGGACTCGATCGACCGGCAGCGCCTGGGCCCCTCCTCGATGTTCGGCTCGGCTGCGCTCGCTGCATGAGCATTCCAACGGGAACGAGGGCGATTAGCCTCCTCGAGGTGCCGTCGCGCCTGGCCGAAGAGGCCGACCCGAGCACGACCCGGTCCCGCTGCCCGGTCGGTCTCGAGGTCGACGGGCTGGGAAACCTGCCGTAAGGCTCGGGTAGCCCCGGAGTGCTCATGCAGCGAGCACCGACAAGCCCAAGGCCCCGGGCAACGTAGCGGAAGGCCTCGGCTGCCCGACGGTCGCGGCCGGGAGGCGTGGTCGTCCCGGCCCTGGAGTCCCGGACCCGCTCCTCGCCGCCCGGATCAGCTCCGGAACCGCCCGGATCTGGCACGAAAGTGGCGTTTATTAGCCCCCGTAGTGTTCGGCGGAAACCGGAGGCGACTCGGAGGTCGAGGCGGGGCGATTCGTGCACGAGCCGGCGCGCCGGAACCCCGAATCGGCCCAATTCAGGGTCGAATCTCCGCGCAGCAGCATGTCCACGAATAAACGCCAGTTTTGAGCTGGGGGGCGGGCCGGGACGGATCGCGAGCGAAGGACTGGCCCGCGGGCGCCACCGAGCGCAGGCTGCCCGCGAACCCCTAGCCTCGGTGGTAGCGCTCCATCATCCGGGTCACGGCCAGGCGGGCCGCGCGCCAGTCGTCCTGGTCGGCGAAGACGTTGATCTCGCCGGTGCCCCAGCGGGCAATCTGGCTGATCGCGGTGACGATGGCGTCGTGCTGGTACTGGCGGCCGCGGCCGCCATCCACGACGCCGGTCACGAGGTAGCGTCGAACGAGGTCGAACGGGGCCCAGCCTTCGCCTACCCGGACGCGATCGCCGACCCGCAGCGACTCGAGCCAGTCGTCGTCGCCGACGGGATAGCGCTCATGCTCGACGACGTGCTCGGCGATCGCGAGGTGGCGGCCCGAGCCGGACAGCGACGGCAGCAGCCCGGCGTCGTTGACCGTGGCATAGCAGATCGGGCACGACGGCAGGGTCGCCTGGGCGGACGGGGCACTGCCGTAGGGAATCCCGCACCGCCGACAGAACGTCATGGCCGGATTCGGGCGGAGCGCGCCGCACTGGCGGCAGCTCACCTCGGGCTGTGCGGAGGCAGGACGGGCTACGCCGAGCATCGCGCCGCGGCTCCAACGAAGGGCATGCGCCAATCATCGGGGACGGCCCTGGAATTGCGAAGATGACCCGCCCGGCCGTTGGTCCCGAACCGCCGCCGCCGTTCGTCCGGAATGGCGCGTCGACGCACCAGCCGGCGTCGCCGCCGACCTCGCGAGCCTAGCCGGCGGCCAGCTCCGCGTCGCCCAGGTCGCCGGGTTCGGCGTCGGTCGTGAAGCCCCGGGCCACCACTGATTCGGCACCCGGGAAGAAGAAGCCGAGCTCCAGGTCGCTCTCGATCCTGTCGACCGCGTAGCGGTTCACCCAGGCCAGGGGATGGATGTCGACACCGTCGTCGAGGTGCCCGCCCAGGCCGATGTGGACCTCGCCCAGGAGGACGAACGAGCCACTCGGCCGAGCCAGGGCGCGGGCGGGATCGAAGCCGGGCAGGGTGGGCAGGCGAGCTTCGATGACATACGGGCCGGAGTGGATCCGGACGTCGTGCCAGACCGAGTGGGCGGGTCCGGTCAGCTCCGGCGGGGCGACGACGATCAGGAAGTCGTCGACCTCGAGCCGGGTCGCCCCTTGGTGCACGGCCTCGGTCCCATCGAGGCGTGCCAGCCGGCCAGCTTCGACCGTGACCTGCTCAAGGGACTCGAGCAGGTCACCGAGCCGGCCATCGTCGTCAATGGCCCCGTGCCGGATCCCTTCGGCGGTATAGGCCTCGAACGCAATCGTCATGAGCGACCCCCGTTCGACGTGAGCCTCGCACGGGCCCGCGAGGCCGTCCATCCACAGGGGTACCGAGCAGCAGGTCCGTTGGTACCGGCCCGCCAGATTCCGGTGCTCGGCCGCACCGATCGTGCTCAGATCGTCGAGCTCAGTACGGCGGCCAGGGAATCGCCGGACGTTCGGGATCGGGCTGAGGAAAGCGGCCCGCCGCGATCAGGCCGTCGAGCCGCTCGCGGGTGGCGTCCAGCTCGGTCGGCTCGAGCAGGGCGCCGAGGCGGCGCCCGAGCCGCCCATCGAGCCCCGCACGCAATGTCGCCAGGACGGCCAGCTCGTCGGCGTGCAGCTTCTTGCCGCGCCAGGCCCACAGCACGGTCCGCAGCTTCGGCTCGTCCGAGAAGCACACGCCATGATCGACGCCGTACAGGTGGAGGGGCCGGGCCGAGTGGTCGACCGGCTCGTCGCCGATCTCGGCCTGGACGAGCTCGCCGTGCGGCTCGGCGGCGGGCAGCGGGGCGGCATCAAGGCAGACGGGCAGGATGTGGCCGCCCTTGCGATCGGTGTTGTTGACCACCGCGTCGAAGATCGCCATCGGGCGCAGGCGCCGATCCGACGTCCGGACCAGGTCCCACGAGTGGACCGCCGGATCGGTGTCGATCCACAGCTGGACCATGCCCGGCCCGAACGGACCGTCGCGGAGCACCGTGGGCGGCACGATTCCCCAGCCCGACGCATCCGAGACGAGCGCCGCGGCGACCTCCCGCCGGGCGAGCGTCTCGTCGGGGAAGTCCCACAGCGGCCGTTCGAAGCGGACCGGCTTGTAGATCGCGGCGGCCGTCACCGAGCCCAGCCGAATCAGGCAGTAGAGGGCCGAGTTCGACGAGACCTCCAGCCGGCCCTGGATGTCGAGCTCGCCGCGCCGGAGCAGGCCCAGCGCCGCGGCCTGGTCGAGACCCGGCAGGCCCGGCAGCAGGCGTGGCAGATGCCCTTGCAGGCTCATGGCCTCAGTTCAGGTAGGCGGTTGGGCGGGTGCAGATATGACCCTGGGGATCGAGCGGCTGGCCGCAGCGTGGGCAGAGCGGCCGGCCGCCGGCGATCACCCGCGCGGTGCGAGCCACGAAGGCCCGGATGTCGGCCGGCGAGAGGCGCACCCGGATCAGGTCTGGTCCGTCGACCGCATCGTCGTTGGCCAGGACGGCTTCGACCAGCGAGGTCCCGCCGTCGTCGTCCTCATCGTCGTCGTCGGAGAGGGCCGCGGCCTGGATCACGACCATCTGGCTGGCACTGTCCCAGCCGATGGTCATCGCGCCCACCCGGAAGGCCTCGACGAGTGGCTCGCCGAGCGGCTCATCGTCGACCTGCTGGTCGGTCACCGCTCCCGGGATCCCTTCTACGCCGCGCTCGGCGAGGGTGTCAAGGAGCGCAGCCAGGTTGGCCGCCAGCACGGCAACCTGGGTCTTCTCGGCGGCCACACTGACGATCGAGCCGCCCTGGCGGGCTTGCAGGAAGAACGCCCGGTGGCCGGGCTCGCCGATCGTCCCGGCGATGAACCGGTCCGGTGCGGTGAAATTGGAGATCCGTCGGGTCATGCACCTGCCTCAGTGGCGGCCGGCTTGCTGCGCCGCCGTGCCTTCTTCTTCGTCTCGATCAGGTCGAGTGGATCGCCGGCCTGGTCGTTGACCCGCAGGACGTACGGCCGGAGCCGGGTGTAGCGGACCACGCTCAGGCTGGCCGGCCCGATCACGATCCGCTGGAACTGGTCGAGGTGGAGGCCGAGCGCGTCGGCCAGGATCGCCTTGATCACGTCCGCGTGGCTGACCACAGCGTAGACCGCATCGGACCCCAGCCGCCCGTTCCAGTCGCGAACCGCGGCCACCGCCCGGGCCTGCGTGTCACGAAGCGCCTCGCCACCGGGAAACGTGACAGCCGAGGGATGGGCCTGGACCGTCGCCCAGAGGGGATCCTTGACCAGGACCTTGAGCTCGCCGCCGGTCCACTCGCCGTAGCGGACCTCGCCGACCCGCTCGTCGATCTCGCGCAGCGGAGCCGGCTCGCGACCGGCGGCCAGGGCGTGGGCCGTGTCGAGGCAGCGTTCCAGCGGGGAGCTGACGATCGCCGCCAGGGGAACCGGGCGGAGGCGAGCGGCAATGGCGGCGGCCTGCTTCTGGCCACGCTCGTCGAGATGGATGCCCGGCGTCCAGCCCGTGAGGATCGGCCCGGTCAGGGCAGTCAGGCCATGGCGAATGAAGAGGACGGTGGTCACGGGAGCGAGATCGTACCGCGGCGCCCGCGGATTCGCGTCCGGGCCGGCCGCGAGGACCCGCCGGCAGGGCCGGCCGTATGATCGCGGCGATGGCTCGCCTCGCGCTGCGCCGACCCGTGGCCGCCGCGATCCTCGCCCTGCCGTTGCTGCTGATCGGCGTTGCCGCCCCGGTCGTCGGCCACTCGCAGCTGCTCCTGAGCGTGCCCGCGGCGGGCTCCGTCCTGCCGGTCGGCCCGACCCAGATCTCGCTCGTCTTCAGCGAGCCGATCGAGGCCCGCTACACGTCGCTCGACCTGCTCGACGGGACCGGCGCGACGCTCCTGAGCGGCGCCGGCACGCCGTCGCCGACGGATCCCGACGTGCTGACCGTCAGCCTCGCCGCGCCGCTGCCGGCCGGCTCGTACACCGTCAACTGGCGGTCCTCGTCCTCGGCTGACGGCCATGACACCACCGGCTTCTTCGTCTTCGGCGTCGGGTCGCTCGCTGCGACCGGGCCGATCCAGAGCGCGTCGAGCAACGGCAGCCTCCACCCCGGGCAGGACACCGCCCATGCCGCGGCCGAGATCCAGGGCAAGACCGCGGCCTACGGCGGGGCGATGGTCGCGTTCGGGCTCGCCGTCCTGGCCGGCCTCGTGCTGCTGCCCGGCCTGGGCCGCGTGCCACGTGGCACGGCCTACGGGGCGGCGATCGGATTGCTCGTCGCGGCCGGCGGGAGCCTCGTCCTGATCGTTGTCGGCGCGACGAGCTTCGCGCCGACCGCCACCGCCGGTGACTACCTGAGCTACGCGACCGGCAGCCGGGCCGGCGTCCTGCTGACCGCCCGGCTCGTGATCGGGCTGATCGCCGGACTGGCCGCGATCCTGCTCACCCGGCGGGGCTGGACGGGCGAGGCGGTCTTGGTCGCCGGCCTCGCCGGGTCGGCAGAGGTCGGGCTGATCGCGGCGGTCAGCCACGCTGCCGCATTCAGCAGCCCGCTGCCCGTGGCGGTGGACGTGGTCCACATCGGTGCCGCGAGCATCTGGCTGGCCGGCCTCGTGGCCCTCGGCGGCCTGACCGATTTCGGCGGACGGACCCGGCTCACGCCCGAGCTCCTGCGCGACCTGGTCCGGCGCTTCTCGGCCGTCGCCCTGGTCTCGATCGGGCTGATCGCCGCCACCGGCGTGTACGCCGCCTGGATCGAGATTGGCGACTTCACCGCCATTCGCAGCGCCTATGACCTGGACCTCGCGATCAAGGTGACCGTCTTCATCCTGGCCCTTGCGGTCGGCGCCCTGAACTACTTCGACGGCGGCCGCGACCGGCCATGGCTCGGCGGGCTCTCGAAACGGCTCCTGCTCGAGCTGTGC
>DATGGC010000256.1:0-8854 GCA_035308745.1 Candidatus Limnocylindrales bacterium
CGATTTGCCGTCAACGTCACGCCCAAGGCCGGGATCCTCGATCCCCAGGGCCGGGCCGTCGAGCAGAGCCTGCCTCACCTCGGCGTGCGTGGCGTGTCGGCCGTGCGCGTCGGGCGGCGGGTCGAGCTGAACGTCGAGGCCGATGATCGGTCGGCGGCCCTGGCAATCGTCGAGCGCCTCGCCGCCGAGCTGCTCAGCAACCCGCTGATCGAGGCGTTCGCCGTCGAGGAGCTGGGCGCGGCCTCGAGCCTGGTGGGGGAGCCGGCCCGATGACCCGGGTCGGCGTGGTGATCTTCCCGGGCTCGAACGGCGATGACGATGCGCTTCATGCGATCGGCCTGGCCGGCGGCGAGGCCGTCCGGCTGTGGCACGAGTCGGCAACCCTCGACGGGGTGGGTGCGGTGATCCTGCCCGGCGGCTTTGCCTACGGCGACTACCTGCGGGCCGGCGTGATCGCCCGCTTCAGCCCGGTCATGCGCGCCGTCGCGGCGTTCGCCGCCGAAGGCGGCCTGGTGCTCGGGATCTGCAACGGCTTCCAGGTCCTGGCCGAGGCCGGGCTGGTGCCCGGGGCCCTGCTCCGCAATCGGGGCCTGCGCTTCCTCGGGCGCGACGTGACCGTCATCCCGGAGCGACTCGACACCCCGTTCACCCGGGCCCTCGCGGATCGCCGGCCGCTGCGGATGCCGATCGCCCACGGCGAGGGCTGCTACTACGCCGATGGCGCGACCCTGGATGCGCTCGAGCGCGATGGGCAGGTCCTCTTCCGCTATGTCGCCCCGGACGGCGGCCCGGCCGGCCGCGATGCGCGGGCCAATCCCAACGGCTCGCTCCGGGCGATCGCCGGCGTCCTGAACAAGGCCGGCAACGTGGCCGGCCTGATGCCCCATCCGGAGCGGGCGGCCGAGGCCGTCCTGGGCAATGACGCCGGCCTGGCCGTGATCCGCTCCCTGGTCGATGCCGCCGGCGCGCGGACGGCGGCGGGCGGCCCGATCCTGGTTGGAGCGGCGGGGTGACGACGCTCGCGCCCCGGCCCGCCCCGGCCCAGGTGCCCGAGGGCGTGCCCGTGCCCCTGGCCCTGCACCGGCGGCTGGGCGTGACGGACCTCGAGCTCGAGGCGATCGACGAACGACTCGGCCGGCCGCCGAACGACCTCGAGCTGGCGATCTTCAGCGTCATGTGGAGCGAGCACTGCTCCTACAAGAGCTCCAAGCCGCTCCTCCGGACGCTGCCGACCGCGGGTGCCGACGTGGTCGCCGGGCCGGGCGAGAACGCCGGGGTCATCTCGATCGGCGACGGCCTGGCGGTCGCGTTCAAGATCGAATCGCACAACCATCCCTCGGCCGTCGAGCCGTACCAGGGCGCCGCGACCGGGGTCGGCGGGATCCTGCGCGACATCTTCACGATGGGCGCCCGGCCGATCGCCGTCCTCGATGCGCTGCGCTTCGGGGACCCGGCCGACGCCCGGACCCGGCACCTGCTGCGCGGCGTCGTCGCCGGCGTCGGCGGCTATGGCAACTGCGTTGGTGTCCCGACGATCGGCGGCGAGCTGGTCTTCGATCCGTCGTACGCCGGCAACCCGCTGGTCAACGTGATGGCCATCGGGCTGCTGCCGGCCGGCCAGCTGACCCTGGCCCAGGCCCCCGGGCCGGGCAACCTGGCGATCCTGTTCGGCTCGACGACCGGCCGCGACGGCATCGGCGGAGCGTCGGTCCTGGCCAGCGCGACCTTCGCCGATGACGATCCGTCCAAGCGGCCCACCGTCCAGGTCGGCGATCCGTTCGCCGAGAAGCTGCTGATCGAGGCCTCGCTCGAGCTGATCGCCGCGGGCCTGGTCGAGGGCCTCCAGGACCTCGGCGCCGGCGGGATCAGCTGCGCCACGTCCGAGACCGCCGACCGGGCCGGCACCGGGATCCTGGTGGACCTCGACGCGGTTCCCTGCCGCGAGCCGGACATGGCCCCGTTCGAGGTGATGATCAGCGAGTCCCAGGAGCGGATGCTGGCGATCGTCCGGCCCGAGCACGAGGCCGCGGTTCGAGCCGTCTGCGCCCGCTGGAACCTGCCCGCGGCGGCGATCGGCCGGGTGACCGCCGATGGCGACATCACGATCGTGACCGGTGGCCTCGATGCGAATGGCCGGCCCAATCCCGAGGCCCGCGAGATCGCCCGGATCCCGGCCGCGGCCTTGACCTCCAACGCGATCGTCCATGCGCGCGTGTCCGCCCCGCCGGCCCGCCGCCGGGCCGCCCCGGCACCGGGTGTCCCGCTCGAGCCCAACGACCTGCTGCCAGAGCGGGGAATGGACCCCGGGGCGGTCCTCCTGAGCCTGATCGGCAGCCCGAACCTCGCCAGCCGCCGGTTCGTCTTCGAGCAGTACGACTCGACGGTCCAGGTCAACACGGTCGTCGGACCGGGCCACGGCGCGGCGGTCCTGCGGGTCAAGGGCACGACCAAGGCGCTGGTCGCGACGACCGACGGCAACCAGGCGGTGGGCTCGATCGACCCCTGGTTGGGCGCCGTCCTGAGCGTGGCCGAGGCGACCCGCAACGTATCGATCACCGGCGCCCGGCCACTGGGCGTCACGAACTGCCTGAACTACGGCGATCCCACCCGGCCCGAGGCGTTCTGGCAGCTCGAGGAGGGCGTCCGGGGCCTGGCCGACGCCTGCCGGGCGCTCGACCTGCCGGTCACCGGCGGCAATGTCTCGCTGTACAACGAATCGCCCGGCGGGGCAATCGCGCCGACCCCCGAGATCGGGGTCGTCGGCCTGCTCGACGACGTTGCCCGGCTCGTGGGCCCGGAGTTCGTGGCCGATGGCGACGCCCTGGTCCTGGTCGGCACCACCACCCCGGGTCTGGCCGGCAGCGCCTACGCGGGCCTGGCCGGCATTGCCCCGGAGGACGGCCCGCCGGGAATCGACCTCGTCCTCGAGGCGGCGGTCCAGGCCTTCATCCGCGATGCGATCGGGCGGGGCCTGGTGGTCTCGGCCCAGGACGTGTCGGCCGGCGGCCTGGCCGTGGCTGTCGCGGAGGGCGCCATCTGGGGCCGGCACGGGGCCCGGATCCGGCTGCTGGTCAATGGCACGCCCGCCGTCGAGCTGTTCGGGGAGAGCCCGTCGCGGATCGTCCTGACCGCCCGGCCGGCACATGTCGCCGAGCTCGTTGCCCTGGCCCAGGCCCGGGGCCTGGCGGCGGCCGAGATCGGGACCGTCGGCGGCGACCGGCTCCTGATCGAGCTCGGTGGCCGGGGCGCGATCGGCAACGACGAAGGCCGTGGCTCGCCGGTCTCCGATGCGCTCGACGTCAGCGTCGCCGACCTGGCCTACGCCTGGGAGCACGGCCTGGAACGGGCCCTGGGCGAGGATCCGGCCGTCGAGAGCGTCCAGCCCGGCGGAGGAGCGGCCTAGATGTGCGGCGTGTTCGGGGCCGTGGTCCCCGCCGGCTCGGAGACCGAAGCCGCCGCGGTCGCCGCACTGGGCCTCTTTGCCCTCCAGCACCGCGGCCAGGAATCGGCCGGCGTGGCGGTCAGCGACGGCGAGCAGCTGATGGTCTACAAGGACCTGGGGATGATCAGCTCGGTCCTCGACGAGCGCCGCCTGCCCAGCCTGCGCGGCCAGCTGGCGATCGCCCATTGCCGTTACTCCACGACCGGCTCGACCGTCTGGGAGAACTCCCAGCCCACCCTCCGCCTCGGTCCGCGGCGGGCGATCTCGCTCGGCCACAACGGCAACCTGGTCAACACCCGCGAGCTGCTCGACCAGCTCCGCGGCGGCCGGGCCCGGCTGTCGGCGTCGACCGACACCGAGCTGCTGACGGCGCTGATCGCCGACGAGCCCGCGGCCGACACGGTCGACGCCCTGCTCCACGTCCTGCCCCGCGTCCGGGGCGCGTTCAGCCTGGTCATCCTCGACGAGCGCAAGGTGATCGGCGTGCGCGACCCGCACGGCTTCCGACCGCTCGTCCTGGGCCGCCTGCCCCTGTCCGATGCCGACGACTCGCTGCCGCGGCTGTGGGGCGACGACGAGCGAGTGGGCTGGGTCCTGGCTTCGGAGACCGCCGCCCTGGACATCGTGGGCGCCGAGTTCGTGCGCGATGTGGAGCCGGGCGAGATCGTGATCCTGGAGCAGGGCAAGGCGCCCCGCTCGGTCCGCTACGCCGCGGCCCAGCCCGCCCTGTGCGTCTTCGAGCTGATCTACTTCGCCCGGCCCGACTCGTACATGGAGGGCCGCAACCTGTACGAGGTCCGGCGCAAGATGGGCGAGCAGCTGGCCCTCGAGCATCCCGTCGAGACCGACCTGGTCATGCCGGTTCCGGATACCGGCGCGCCGGCCGCCGCGGGCTACGCCGAGGTCTCCGGGATCCCCTATCGCGAGGGCCTGGTCCGCAATCGCTATTCCGGGCGCACGTTCATCCAACCCTCCCAGACGATGCGCCAGCGGGGCGTGACGATCAAGCTCAACCCGCTGCGCGAAGTGGTCCGCGGCAAGCGCCTGACCGTCGTCGACGATTCGATCGTGCGTGGGACGACGACCAAGCAGATCGTCAGCCTGCTGCGCAAGGCCGGCGCGACGGAGATCCACGTCCGGATCAGCGCGCCGCCGATCTATCACCCCTGCTTCTACGGGATCGACACCCAGATCGAGACCGAGCTCATCGCGGCGACCCATTCGCTCGAGGAGATCCGGACGTTCATCGGGGCCGATTCGCTCGGCTACCTGTCCATCTCCGGCGTGCTGGCCGCGCTCGAGCTGCCCTACGACCAGTTCTGCTTCGCCTGCTTCGACGGCCGCTATCCCGAGCCCGTCCCGTACGACGCAGCCAGCCGCAAGTTCATGCTCGAGGAAGACCCGCTCGAGACGATCGCGGGCCTCGCCCTGCCGGTCGTCCGGGGCTGAGCGGCCGCGGTCCGATGGCCAAGGAAGCCGGACCCCGGGCCGCCTACACCCGGGCCGGGGTCAACGTCGACGCCGGCGAGGCCGCCGTTGGGCTCATGCGCCGGGCCGTCGAGTCGACCCATGGTCCCGGGATCCTGGGCGGCCTGGGCGGCTTCGGCGGCGCCGTCGCGATCCCGCCGGGCTACATCGAGCCGGTCCTCGTCAGCTCGACCGACGGGGTGGGCACCAAGACAGCGATCGCGGTGGCCCTCGGCCGCTACGACACGATTGGCCGGGATCTCGTCGCGATGTGCGCCGACGACGTGGTCTGCAGCGGCGCCGCGCCGCTCTTCTTCCTCGACTACGTGGCCGTCGGCCGGCTCGATCCGGCCAACGTCGCCGAGCTCGTCGGCTCGGTCGCCGACGGCTGCCGGGAGGCCCGCTGCGCGCTCGTGGGTGGCGAGACAGCCGAGCACCCCGGCCTGCTCGATCCGGAGGCCTTCGACCTGGCCGGGTCGTGCACCGGGATCGTCGAGCGCGCCCGGCTGATCGACGGCAGCCGGGCAGCGGCCGGCAACGTGGTCATCGGCCTCCTTGCCAGCGGCCTGCACGCCAACGGCTACTCGCTCATCCGGGCCCTGCTCGCCGAGCACGATCTCGACCTTGCCGAGCCGTACCAGGCCCGGTTGATCCGGACCCTGGGCGAGGCGGCCACGAGCCAGGCCCTGCTCGCCGCGCCGGGCGAGGCGCTGATGACCCTGGGCGAGGTGCTCCTGACGCCGACCCGGATCTACGCCGCGGGGATCCTCGACCTGCGCTCGGCGCTCGACGCGGCGGGCTTCGAGCTGCACGGGGTCGCCCACATCACCGGCGGGGGACTGCCGGGCAACGCCGCCCGGATGCTGCCCGAACCGCTCGGCATTCGGCTCGATCCGGAGCGCTGGCCGATGCCCTCGGTGATGCGCCTGTTCGGGGCCCTGGGCGGGCTCGAGGACGACGAGCTGCGGGCGACGTTCAACGGCGGCCTGGGGATGGTCGTCGCGGTCGAGCCCGCCGCGGCCCAGACCGCGGTCGACGCCCTGGCCCGCTCGGGCTACGAGGCGGCGCTCGTGGGCGAGGTCGTGGCCGTGGCGGCGGGCCAGGGCCGGCGCTATTCCGAGGGATCCCTGGCGCACCTCCCGAACGTCCGGTGATGGGTCGATGACCGGCCGGATCGCTGTCGGCGTGTCGGGCGCCGGGTCGAACCTGCGGGCCGTCGCGGCGGCCGCGGCGCGCGGCGAGCTGGGCGGCTCGATCGTCCTGGTCTTCGCCGACCGACCCTGCCCGGCGATCGACTGGGCGGCAGAACAGGGCTTCGAGACGGCGATCCTGCCCGCTCCGATCCTGTCCGACGATGCGGGCCGCCAGGCGTGGGACCAGGCCCTGGCCCAGACCCTCATCGCGGTCCGGCCCGACGTCGTGGTCCTGGGCGGGTTCATGCGTGTCCTTGGGCCCGCGACCCTGGCGGCCTTCCCGAACCGGGTGGTCAACACCCACCCGGCCCTGGCGCCCGCCTTTCCCGGCGCCCATCCGGTGGCCGACGCCCTGGCCCATGGCGCGCAGCTGACCGGCGTGACGGTCCACCTCGTCGACGCCACCCTGGACGGCGGGCCGATCATCCTCCAGGAGGGTGTCACGGTCCTGCCCGGGGATGACGTCGAGGCGCTCCACGGCCGGATCCAGGCGGTCGAGCACCGCCTCCTGCCGCGGGCCGTCGCCTTGCTGCTGGCCGGCGCCGTCGCCGTCCGCGACGGCCGGGTGACGGTCGACGTCGAACGGGCCGAGGCCGCCGTGCCGGTGCCCCGGCGGGCCCTCCTGTCGGTCTCCGACAAGCGCGACCTCGAGTCGTTCGGGCGAGGCCTGGTGGGGCTCGAATTCGAGCTGGTCTCCACGGGCGGCACCGCCTCGGCGCTGCGCGCGGCCGGCCTGCCGGTGACCGATGTGGCCGCCCTGACCGGGTTCCCGGAGATGCTCGATGGCCGGGTCAAGACCCTCCATCCCCGGGTCCACGGCGGGATCCTGGCCGATCGGCGCCGGGTGGACCATCGCCGCCAGCTCGCCGCCGCCGGGATCGCTCCGTTCGAGCTGGTCGTGGTCAACCTGTACCCGTTCGCCGCGGCGGCCGAGCGGCCCGGGATCAGCTTCAACGAGCTGGTCGAGGAGATCGACATCGGTGGCCCGAGCCTGGTCCGCGCGGCGGCCAAGAACCACGCCTCGGTGGCCGTGGTGACCGCGCCCGAGCGCTACCCGGCGATCCTGGCGGCGCTGGCCCAGTCCGGCGGCGTGCCGCCCGGCCTGCGCGCGGCACTGGCCGTCGAGGCGTTCCGGCACACGGCCGCCTACGACGCCCGGATCGCGGCGACGCTGCCCGGCCGGATGGCCGAGGCCGGCATGGAGCTGCCCGACGAGCCCGGCCTGCCGGGTGCCAGCGATCCGTACCCGGCCTCGCTGACGATCGGCCTGGACAAGGTCGAGACCTTGCGCTACGGCGAGAATCCGCACCAGGCCGCGGCGCGCTACCGGGTGCCGGGCAGCGGCGCGGCGGACGGACCGTTTGCCTCGGGCGCGCCGCCGCTCCAGGGCAAGGCGCTCAGCTACAACAACGTCCTGGATGCCTCGGCCGCGGCGGCCCTGGCCCGGGCCCTCGACGGCCCGGGCTGCGTGATCGTCAAGCACACCAACCCGTGCGGCGCCGCCGAGCGGCCGTCCCTGCTCGAAGCCTGGCAGGCGGCCCTGGCCGGCGATCCCGTCTCGGCGTTCGGCGGCGTGGTGGCCCTGACCGGGGCGGTCGATGCGGTGCTGGCGGAGGCGCTGGCCGCGATCTTCCTGGAGATCGTCGTGGCGCCCGCGTTCGAGCCCGAGGCCCTCGCCATCCTCGCCCGGCGGCCAAACCTGCGCCTGGTCGTGGATCCCGTCCTGGGCCGATCCCGGGCGGGGGGATCCGCCGAGGCCGGCTCGAACGATCCGCTCGGCTCGATCCGGACCGCGGGCGGCGCCGTCCTCGTGACCAGCCGGGACGACCGGGTCGACGATCCGGCCGGCTGGACGGTGGCGACCACGCGCCCGCCCACGGCGGCCGAGCGGCTCGACCTCGACCTTGCCTGGCGCCTCGTGCGCGGCGTGACGAGCAACGCGATCGTCCTGGTCCACGAGCGCCGGTTGGTCGGCCTCGGCTCGGGCCAGACCAGCCGGGTGGACGCGGCTCGCCAGGCCGTGGCCAAGGCCCAGGCCATCTCGGGCGCCGATTCCACCCTGGGCGCGGCGTGCGCATCGGACGCCTACTTCCCCTTTCCCGACGGCGTCGAGGTCTGCCTGGCGGCCGGCGTGGCCGCCTTCGTCCAGCCGGGCGGCTCGGTCCGCGACGCGGATGCGATCGGCGTGGCCGACGCGGCCGGGGCGACAATGGTGCTCACGGGGGTGCGCCATTTCCGGCATTGAGCGGCGTCGGCACGAACGGACGGGACTGCCCTGGCCGGCGGTCTGGGCCGGTCTGCTCGTGCTGGGCGGGCTGCTCGTCGCGTGCGGCAGCTCCCCCCAGCCGTCGGTCCCCGCCGCGAGCAGCGTCGCCTCGGCTGGGCCGCTCAGCTCGAGCCAGCCCAGCGGCAACGGCATCGCCACCTTCTCGAATCCCAGCCCGGCGCCCACGCCCGTCGCGACGCCCGTCGCCCTCCATGCCGGTTGTCCGGCGACGACCCGCAAGGACGCCAGCTCGAGCCATCAGCGCGGGATCTTTGCCGCCACTACGAACTGGTCCGGCTATGTCGCCCGTTCGACCCGGGCGTTCAGCTGCATCCAGGGCTCGTGGACCCAGCCCACGGTCTCCTGCCCGGCCAACGGCAGCGCCTCGGTCGCGATCTGGATCGGCCTCGATGGCGAATCGGGGCCCAGCCGGACGACCCTCGAGCAGATCGGCACGAACGGACGGGACTGCCCTGGCCGGCGGTC
>DATGGC010000257.1:0-2764 GCA_035308745.1 Candidatus Limnocylindrales bacterium
GACGGTGACGATGTCGGCCCCGGCAGCGAGGATCGGCTCGATCTTGGCCAGCGGGTCGTCGACCATCAGGTGGACATCGCGCAGGACGCCCGGCCCGATCGCCTTGACGATCGGCGCACCGACGGTCAGCTGCGGGCAGTAGACGCCGTCCATCACGTCGATGTGGACGAGCTCGGCGCCGATCCGCTCGAGCAGGGCGACCTCGGCACCGAGGTTGGCCAGGTCCGCCGTCAGGATCCCGATTGACGCCCGCGGTCCGCCGCCGAGGAGCCAGTCCACTCCCCCGGCGGAACGACTCGTCACGCGGGGCTGGCCGTCGCGGCCCCAGCCAGGGTCTGGAACAGGTCGAGTGCGAGCTTCGGGGTCAGGCCATCGTGGACGACGCCGTTGATCGCCGCGAGCATCGCCGCCGGGGCCTCGGTCTGGAAGATGTTGCGGCCCATGTCCACGCCCGCGGCACCTTCCTGGATCCCCCGGTAGGCCATCGTCAGGGCCTCGAGCTCGGGCAGCTTCTTGCCGCCGGCCATCACGATCGGCACCGGGCAGCCGGCGGTGACCTTCTCGAAGCCCTCCTCGCAGTAGTAGGTCTTCACGACCTGCGCCCCGAGCTCGGCGCAGATCCGGGTCGCGAGGCCCAGGTAGCGCGAGTCGCGGGTCAGCTCGCGGCCGACCGCGGTCACGCCCAGGACCGGCATCCCAACCTTCAGCCCGGCGTCGACCAGCTGGGTCATGTTGTGGACCGTCCGGGTCTCGTTCGGGCCACCCACGAAGACCTGCACCCCGACCCCGGCGGCGTTGAGCCGGACGGCGTCGTCGATCGACATCGCGATCTCTTCATCGCTCAGCTCACGGAGGATCGACGGGCCGCCCGAGGCGCGCAGGACGACCGGCGCGGAGATGCTGGCCGGGATGCTCGAGCGGAGAATGCCCCTGGTGCAGAACAGGGCATCGACCGAGCCGACGAGCGGGGCGATGTCCACGTCGATCCGTTCCAGGCCGCTGGTCGGGCCCTGGAAGTAGCCATGGTCGATCGCCAGCATCACCGTCCGGCCGCTTGCCGGCCGGAAGATCCGGGCCAGCCGGTTCTGCATCCCCCAGTCGTAGGCGCCCGAACCCTTCAGGAAGAAGGGCTCGTTGCGGGCCGGCTGCGAGAGGTGGAAATCCTTGCGTTCGAGGGAATCGGCTTCGGGCATCGTGTCGTCCTCAGTGGTCGAATGGCGGTGGAGGGATCGAAATCGGGCAGAGTTCAGATGGCGCCGGCGGGCCACCACATCGGGCGGGCGAGGCCGGATTCGGACAACTCCAGGACCCGCCCATAGATCGAGGCCCAGCGGTCGAACAGGCCGGCATACGCCTCGACGTTGGCCGCATTGGGCTCGATCGGGTCCTCGAACCGGACGATCCCGGCCTGGGCCTCGGCCAGGTCCCGGTACAGGCCGGCGCCCAGGCCGGCAAAGATCGCCGCGCCGAGGGCCGTCGATTCGGTGACCGAGGCGACCCGCACCCGGAGGCCGGTCACATCGGCCACGATCTGGGGCCACAGCCGGCCGCGCGACGCGCCGCCGGTGAAGATCAGCTCGTCGTAGGTCGCGCCGGTCAGCTCCTCGATGATCTTGAGGTGGCCACGGGTGGCATAGGCCGCCTGCTCCTCGATCGCCCGGATGCACGCCGCCCGGCCCGTCGCGGCCGGATTGTCGACGTCGAACTGGACGAACGACGGGCTGGCCTGGACCCAGCGCTTGGCGTTCATCACGTTGGAGAAGATCGCGACCAGGCCGTTGGCCCCGGCCGGGGTGGTGGCCGCCAGCTCCTCCATCACGGCGTACGGGTCGACGCCCCGGCTGAGCGCCTCGGCCCGCTCCGGGTCGCAGAAGGCATCCCGGAACCAGCGCATCACGATCCCGCAATAGAAGCCGATGCCCTCGGTCATCCACTGGCCGGGGACTGCGTGGCAGAGCGTCCGGAGGCGGGCCTCCGGGTCGATCAGAGGCCGGTCGGTGACCACCGTCAGCTGCCAGAAGCTGCCACCCAGGAGGGCCAGCTTGCCCGGGCTGCCGACGCCGATTCCGACCAGGCCGAGCTGGGTATCGGCGCCGCCGACGACGACCGGCGTGCCGGCGGCCAGGCCCGTCTCGGCCGCGGCGGCCGAGGTCACCCCGCCGACCACCGAGCCCGGCTCGAGGACCTCGGGCACGATCGAGGCGGGCAGGCCGACCCAGTCGAGGACGTCCTGCGACCAGGTCCGCCTGGCCAGGTCGAACAGGTTCGAGCTCGAACCCGCCGACGGATCGGTCACGAAGCGCCCGGTCAGCCGGTAGAGGACCCAGTCCGAGAGCATGCCCATGTGGGCGATCGACGTGAAGATCCCCGGCTCGTGGTTGCGGATCCACCAGAAGCGGGCCGGCGAGGTGATCGAGACCCAGTCCCCGGCGACGCCGTAGATCTTCGCCGCCAGGCCGGCCCGGACCAGCTCGTCGGCTTCGCTCGCGGCTCGCGAGTCGACGTTGGGGCAGGCCCAGATCTCGCGCCCTTGGGCGTCGTACAGGACCATCCCCTCGCGCATGCTCGTGGCCGAGACCGCCTTGATGTCGGCGGCCTGCAGGCCGCTCGCGGCGATCGCCTCGCGGACGCAGGCCGCAATCAGCGGCCAGTTCTGGCTGGTATCGAAGGACTGCGAGCCGGGCACGCCCGGGATCGGCGGGTGCGACCACTCGCGCTGGCTGGTCGCCAGGGGATGGCCGTCGAGGTCGAAGACGAGCGCCCG
>DATGGC010000258.1:0-6183 GCA_035308745.1 Candidatus Limnocylindrales bacterium
GTGAGGCAACCCCGGACGTCGAGGCTCGCCTGGCGGAGGCCGCGGCCGAGCTGCTGACCGGCTCGCTCGGCCCGTGGCTGGCCGGGGCGCTCGCCGCGCGCGGGCAGGCCGAGGAAGGGCTGACCATGACCCGGCCCCTCCGCCGGTCCGACGGCCGGCTCGATCCGGACCGGCCGGCGGTCGAGCTCGAACGCCAGGTCCGGGCCTACCTGGGCTGGCCGGGGAGCTTCGTCGAGACCGGGGCGGGACGGCTGGTGGTCCTGGCAGCCTCCGTGGGTCCGCGGCTGGACGCCCCTCCCGGGACGCTCGTCGCGGACGGCTCCGGTCTGTCCCTCGCCACGACCGCCGGTGCGCTCCGCCTGGAGCGGGTCCAGCCCGCCGGCGGGCGGCCGATGACCGGCGCCGAGCTCCTCCGTGGCCGGCCGGCGATGGCCGGCATGCCCGTCGGGACGCCCGTCGAGCGATAATCGATGGGATGTCTCCCGATCTCCGGCCCGGCCTGTCCGGCGTTGCCCCCGCCGCGCTGGCCACCTGGATGGCCGACCGCGGCCAGCCCGCGTTCCGGTTGCGCCAGCTGAGCGACGGGCTGTGGGCCGGGGGAGCGGTCAGCGCCGCCGCGATCCAGACCCTGCCGGCGGGCCTGCGAGCCGACATCGACGCGGCCTTCAGCCTCGACACGCTGGCCGACACCGAGATCCGGGTCGCCGATGGCGGGCTGACGGAGAAGGCCCTCCACCGGCTGGCGGACGGCGCCCTGATCGAGTCGGTCCTGATGCACTATCCCGCCCGCCGGTCGGCCGATGGCAGCCAGCGTGAGCGCAACACGGTGTGCATCTCGAGCCAGTCCGGCTGCGCCGTCGGCTGCCCGTTCTGCGCGACGGGCGAGCTGGGCTTCACCCGCGACCTGAGCACGGCCGAGATCGTCGACCAGGTCCGGTCCGCGGCCCGCCGCCTGGCGGTCCATGGCCGGCGCCTGACCAACGTCGTGTTCATGGGCATGGGTGAGCCGCTGCTCAATCTCGACCGGGTGCTCGAGGCGGTCTCCGCCCTGGCCGATCCTGGCCGCTTCGGCCTCGGCGCCCGGCACATCACGGTCTCGACGTCGGGGGTCGTGCCCGGGATCCGCCGCCTGACCGCGCTCGGGCCGCAGTTCACCCTGGCCGTCAGCCTCCACGCGGCCCGGGATCCACTGCGCGACGTGCTCGTGCCGCTCAATCGGCGCCGGCCGGTGGCCGAGGTCGTGGCCGCGGCCCGCGATCACGCCAGCCGGACCGGCCGGCGCGTCTCCTACGAGGTGACCCTGATCGACGGCGTGAACGATACCGACGCCGATGCCGATGCGCTGGCTGTCCTGCTCCGGGGCGATCTCTGCCACGTCAACCTGATCCCGATGAACCCCGTCGCCCACACGCCGTGGGTGGCCAGCCCGATGGACCGGATCGAGCGGATCGCCGCCCGCCTGCGCCGCGACGGGATCGCGGTCACGATTCGGCGCAACCGCGGCCAGGAAGTCGGCGCCGCGTGCGGCCAGCTGGCCGCCGAACGAGGGGGCGAGCCCGCCGCCCCGGCCGTCGCCCGGCGGCGCGAGCTGCTGGTCGTGCGCAGTGCGGCCGCGCTCCGCGGCGAGCGGATGAGCGGACCGGCGGAAGAGGACCTGGCTGCGGGCCTGGCCGCCGTGCTCGGCGGCAGCGGCGCCTGGTCGGGGGCCAGCTGATCGTGGCGAGCCGACGAGGCGGCGCCGTCGAGGTTGCCGCGAGCATCCTCGATGCGGACCTGGGCAACCTGGCCAATGCCGTCCGCCGGGTCGAGCGAGCCGGCGCCGATCGCGTCCACCTCGACGTGATGGACGGCCACTTCGTGCCCAACATGACCTTCGGAGCGCGGACGATCAAGGCCCTCCGGCCGCGGACCAGGCTGCCCTTCGACGCGCACCTGATGATCGCCAACCCGGGGACGTTCGTGGCCGAGTTCATCGCCGCTGGCTGCGACTCGATCACGATCCATGTCGAAGTCGATGAGCCGATCGAGCCCACCCTGCGGGCCATTCGGGCGGCCGGCCGGCGGCCGGGCCTGGCCGTCAAGCCGGCCACCCCCTTGCGTGCCCTGGAGCCGTATCGCGGCCTGTTCGAGATCGTCCTGGTGATGACCGTCGAGCCGGGCTTCGGCGGCCAGGCGTTCATGCCCGGGCCGGCGGCCAAGATCGCCGCCGTCCACGGCGACCGGCGCCTGTCGGCGGAGCCACTCGAGGTCCAGGTTGATGGCGGGATCAACCTCCTGACGGCGGCGGAGGTCGGGGCCCTGGGCGTCGACGTGATGATCGCCGGGTCGGCCCTCTTCCGGGCCGGACGGCCGATGGCGGACGAGCTGCGCGGGCTACGCGAGGCCGCTGCCGGCCGGTCGCAGTGAGCGGCGGGTCGCCACCGGAGCACGCCCTGCCCGCCGACGGCGGCCAGCCGACCTCGGCCGATCCGACGCCGGCGGGGCTCGGCCGGCGGAACGACCGGATCCTGCTCTGGTCGATCGGCGGCTACATCGTCTTCCTGTCCGCCCTGATGATCGTCAAGGGCATCTCGATCACGCCCGACGTCCTGCTCGTCGGGCTGGCCCTGGCCGCGGTCGTCGTCGGCCGCGGCCGGCTGTTCCTGCGCGACTGGATTCCGTTCATCGGCCTGTTCCTGGCGTACGAGCTGATGCGCGGCTACGCCGATAACTTCGGGACGGCGATCCACGTCGCGGACTTCGTGGCCATCGACCGATTCCTGGGGTTCGGGACCCTGCCGACCCAGATCCTCCAGGACGCGTTCCACCCGGCGACCGGCACGGACTGGCTGGCGATCGTGTCGACCGTCTTTTACTTCCTGCACTTCCCACTGCCCCTGGCGGTGGGCTTCTTCCTGTGGCTCCGCCAGCGCCGGGTCTACTACGACTTCGTTGCCGCGATCATCCTGCTGAGCATGGCCGCGTTCGTGACCTACCTGCTCCTGCCGGTGGGTCCGCCCTGGTATGCCGCCGACCATGGCCTGCTCAACGGTCCCAATGGCCAGCCGACGATCACCTACCTCAAGTCGACGGCCTTCGACGAGATCGCCCGGTTCTTCGGCTTCCAGGGCAACTACCTGTACAGCTACGCGATGTACGACATCAATCCCAACGACGTGGCCGCGTTCCCGTCGCTCCACGCCGCCTACCCGACCCTGGCGTTCCTGTTCACCCGGCGGGCGTTCGGGCGGGTCGGCTACCTGATGCTCGGCTACGCGGCCTGCGTCTGGTTCGCGGTGATCTACCTGGGCGACCACTACCTGATCGACGTCCTGGCCGGGATCGGCTACGCGATCGTGGCCTACCTCGCGATCACCCGGGCCCCAGGCTGGTTCCGGCGGTTCGTGGACAAGGCGGCCGACCAGGAGATCGAGGCGACGGTCGATACGCCCGGGATCGGCGTCGGTGATGGCGCCGTCCTGGGCCGCCTGAACCGGCGGATTCGCTGGTCGGTCGTGGCGCAGGGGATCGGGCTGGGCGCGATCGGCTCGATCGTGGCCACGATCATGATCAACGGGGACGTGCTGGGCGGCTACTCGGAGCCGTTCTACCTGATCCCATCGGCCGTGGCCCTGGCTGGGCTCTGGCGGGTCGCCCTGGGCGTCTTCTCGTCCTAGGAGCGGGTCCGCCGAGCGGACCGGGCGCTCAGCGCGCCGACGTCAGCGGGCCGACACCAGCGGGCCGACGTCAGCGGGCCGACGTCAGCGGGCCGACTTCACCATGGTTCGCCGGCAGCGGGTGCAGACGGACTGCTTCTTGGGCGCACCTGAGGCGGTCAGCATGACCAGCGGCTGCAGGTTGGGCTGGTAGCGGCGATGGGCGCGGACGCTGTTCATCCCGGACGATTGCGGGTTGAAGCCGCCCATTGAAACCTTGCCGCAGACGGCGCACGCTCGGGACATCGCGGATCCTCGCGAACAGTTGGGTTCAGTCATGAAGAACGAGCCGACACCGGCTCGAGCAGACGGTACGATAGCACATCGATCCCGTGCACCCGCCGTGCCCGCTCCGGGTGCCGCCCAACCACCCCTGGAGGCCATGCTGGCGAGCCCAACCGAGCACGAACCGAGCCTGTCGCTCGTCAGCCGCCGGGCGATCGGCCAGATCGTGCGGGCAGCCGTCGCCGGCAGCTATGGGGTCACCGGCCTGAGCGACGACCGCCTGAGCGGCCAGCTCCTAGTCCGCCTCGGACTGCGACCGCCGGCGATCGCCGTCCGGCTCGGGACGGGGATCCGGGTTGAGCTGCGGATCCTGGTTGCCGCCGGGGTGCCCGTCGCCGAGGTCGCCCGGCAGGTCGATTCGGCGGTCCGCTACTCAGTCGGCCAGGCGACAGGCCGGGCGATCGACAGCGTCACGATCCACGTTGGCGGGCTGCGCTTCCAGCAAGGCTCGCCGCCGGCTCCGGTCAAACCGGATGCGGACGCGTCATGACGGGGCCCTCGTGACCCAGCGGACGTGCGACGGGGCGGGCCTCGTTGCCGCCTTTCGGGCAGCCGTTGCCAACCTGGAGGCCCACGTCGACGAGGTCAACGCCCTCAACGTCTTTCCCGTCCCCGACGGCGACACGGGCTCGAACATGCTGGCGACCGTCCGGGTCGCCCTCGAGGAAGCCGAGTCGGTCGCGGCCCAACCGGCCGAACGGGTCGCCGCCGCGCTGAGCTTCGGCGCGCTGATGGGCGCGCGGGGCAACTCGGGCGTGATCACCTCGCAGATCTGCCGGGGCATCGCCGAGGGCCTGGAGGGCAAGCGCCGGTTCAACGGACTGGACCTGGCCCATGCCCTGGGGCGCGGCGCGGAGCTCGCCTACGCGGCCGTGGGCAAGCCGGTCGAGGGCACGATCCTCACCGTGATCCGCGAATCGGCCGCGGCGGCCAAGGCGGCCGCCGAGCATGACGACAGTGTCGAGGCCGTGCTCGCGGCGACCGTCAATGCCGCCGAGGCGGCCGTTGCCCGGACGCCATCGCTCCTGCCCATCCTGCGCGAAGCCGGGGTCGTCGACTCCGGGGGCGAGGGCCTCTACCGGCTCTTCCAGGGTGCTCTGCTCCATGTCGTCGGCCGGTCCACGGTCGGCGCGGTCGCTGCCCGGCCGGGGTCCGGGGCCAAGCCCTCGGCCCTGGTCGCCCACGCCGACGAGGGCTACGGCTACGAGACGATGCTCCTCCTCCAGCCCCGGCCCGGCGCGATCCTCAACCCTGACGCGATCCGGCGCGAGCTCGAGGCAATCGGCGAGTCCGTGGTCGTGGTGGGCGATGGCAAGGCCGTCAAGATCCACGTCCACAGCGAGCGGCCGGACGTGATTCTGGAGCATGCGCTGGCCCTGGGCAGCCTGAGCCGGATCAGTGTCGAGAACCTCGACCAGCAGGCCCGCGACGTGCGCGAGCGGCGGGCGACGGAGTTCACCGGACCGGGCCTGGCCGCCGGCGATGCCCCGCCGCCGGTCGTCGCGACCGACCAGCCGGCCGTGCCCCTGGCGGTGGTCGCGGTGGCCGCCGGCGACGGCCTGGCGGCGATCTTCCGCGACTTCGGGGTCGCCGCGGTCGTCCAGGGTGGCCAGTCGGCCAACCCCAGCACGGGCGAGCTGCTCCAGGCGATCGAGGCGGTCAACGCCGCAGAGACGCTCCTCCTGCCCAACAACCCCAACGTGATCCTGGCCGCCCGCCAGGTGGCGGCGCTCACCTCGCGGGTCGTCCACGTCGTCCCGACGCGCAACGCGGCCGAAGGGATCGCCGCCCTGCTGGCCCTCGACCCGACGCTGGGCGGGGCAGCCAACGCCGACGAGATGACCACGGCCGGCCGGGCGATCGAGTCGCTGTCGGTCACGACGGCCGTGCGGGACGCCAAGGTCTCGGGGCGCAAGGTCCGCCGGGGCCAGACGATCGTGCTCGATCCGGACGACGGGCTGGTGTCCGTCGACGGCGATCGAAGCCGGGCGATCGAAGCCGCGATTCGGGGCCTGCCGGCGGGGATCGAGCTGGTCACCCTGTTCTACGGCGAGGGTGCCGACCTGGCCGAGGCCGAGGAGACCGCCCGCCTGATTGGCGCGACCCGGGCCGGCCTGGAAGTGGAGGTCCGCCACGGAGGCCAGCCCCACTATCGGTACCTGATCTCGGCCGAGTAGCGATGACCAGCGGGCAGGTCGGCCGG
>DATGGC010000259.1:0-1804 GCA_035308745.1 Candidatus Limnocylindrales bacterium
GATCGGCGAGTTGGAGTGGTGGGCGTTGAGCCACTGCATCGCTTCGGATGGGTGGACGATCGAGGGGGTCGCCTGGCTGAACTCGATCGGCAGCGGCTCGACGACCTCGACGTCACTCTTGGCGATCCCGGCCAGCATGGACGGGATCTCGTCGATCGTCCGGGGGCCGGCCTTGAACCGCACGCCGGCGCTGCTCTTGCCGGCGTAGTACAGCTTGAGCTGGTACTCCTGGGCGGTGATCTCCTCGGGCAACGGCGTCGAGCCGCCGGACGGAGCTGCGGAACCGGTCGCCGGGTTCTTGCGGCGCAGGAATTCTGGTGACACGACTACTCCCGTGATGTGGCCTTGGGTCGATGATAACCCGACCCTCCCCCGACAACAGCCCGACGACGGTACCCTCCGGCCGGAGTCAGCCGAGGCGGACCAGCTGGATCGCGCCTCGCCCGCTGATCGCCCGCGCTCGAACGCTTCGCCGGGTGCGCCGAACCTCCAGGTCGAGGCGCTCGCCGCCGATCGCCAGGCCGCGGATCGTGACCTTCCCGACGGCGCTGGGCAACCGCGGCCGGCGGAGGCCCAGGCGCCCGAGCGCGGCCTGGGGCTCGAAGCCGAGCAAAATCCGGACGAGGTGGAGCGGCGCGGCCGAGGCCCAGGCCTGGATCAGGCATGCCCCCGGGACGAGATCCGGTGGCCGTCCGGGGGACCTGACCGCGCCCGAGATGAGCTCCGGCAGGCGGCCTGCGGGCAGGGCCGCGGCCGCCTCGAGCAGCTCGTCGGCCAGCCGCGTCGCGCCGTCATCGAACCCGGCCCGCTTCAGGCCGCCGGCGATCAGCGCCGTGTCATGCGGCCAGACCGAGCCGGTGTGGTAGCCGAGCGGATCGAATGCCGGTTCCGAAGCGGCCAGGGTCCGGATGCCCCAGCCGGAGTCCATGTCCCGGAGGAGCATCCGGCCGGCGACCAGCTCCGCGTGGCGCTCCTCGAGGATCCCCAGGGCCAGGCACTGGCCGATGTTGGACGCCAGGGCGTTGGCTCGGGCGCCGTCGCGCCCGATCGCCATCGGCGCGAAGCCCCGATCGGGTTGCCAGAACACCTGGGCAAACCGCGTCCGGAGTCGCGCGGCTCGCCGATCGAGGCTGGCCGCGAAGCGCGGCTCGTTGCGCTGCCGGGCCAGGCGCGCCATCCGTCGCCAGGCGTCGTAGACGTAGCCCTGGACCTCGGCCAGGGCAATCGGGGGCGGGACGATCGCCCCGTCGTGGCCGCGAACGGAATCGGGCGAATCCTTCCAGCCTTCGTTGGCCAGGGCGCCCGGCCGGCCCACGTAGCGCAGGAAGCCGAGGGGATCGCCGCCCATGCGGGCGTCGATCCAGGCCAGCGCCCGGAGGGCCGCGGGCCACAGCCGCTCGAGCAGGACCGGGTCGTCCAGCCAGTCGATCGACTCGCCCAGGAGCACGAGAAAGAGCGGCGTCGCGTCGACCGACCCGAACGACGGCCCGAATGGCACTTCGCCCGTGCGGGCCATCTCGCCGGTGCGCAGCTCGTGCAGGATCTGGCCCGGCTCACCGCCGTGGGGATCGGATGGTCCGGCCTGCCGATCGGCCAGGACGGTGAGGGCATCGACGGCCAGCGCCGGGCGAAACGCGATCGCCTCGTAGGCGCTGAGCAGCGAGTCGCGTCCGAACAGGGCGGCGAACCAGGGCAGGCCGGCGGCGATCAGGTGCTGGCCGGGCTTTGGCCCGGTCTCGACCAGCAGGTCCAGGTCGGCCAGGGACCGGTCGAGGACGCGTTGCGTCGCCAGGTCGTCGACCTC
>DATGGC010000260.1:0-3682 GCA_035308745.1 Candidatus Limnocylindrales bacterium
CTGCTTCACCGTGCTCCCGCCGGCCGGCTCGACCTTGCCCCAGTCGAAGATCTTCAGGCTCAGGTTGCGCCGGACCGCTTTCGACTCGATCAGGTCCTTGACCACCTTGGCCCGGAACTCATCGTCTGTCAGCAGGATCAGTTCCGTCTTCTCCTGCTCGAGGTCAACCTTGGCGCCCTTGAAGTCGAAGCGCTGCTGGACCTCGCGTCGGACCTGGTCGAGGGCGTTCCGGAGCTCCTGCTCATCGAACTCGCTGACCACATCGAACGAGACGTCACCGGCCATGCACACGCTCCATCAGTGCGGGTCGCCGAGGGGGATCGGCCGCCAATGGTACCCGCTCCGCTATTCTCGGTGAATGCGCGTCACCTTCCTCGGCCAGGCCGGGCTGTTCATCGAGACCCGGGCCGGCAGCATCCTGTGCGACCCATGGTTCAGCCCGGCGTACTTCGGCAGCTGGTTCCCCTTCCCCGCCAACGACGGGATCGATCCCGCCCTGATTGGCAGCCCGACGTACCTGTACATCTCGCACCTCCACCACGACCACTTCGATCCGGCCTGGCTGAGCGAGCACGTCTCCAAGGATGCCACGGTCCTGCTGCCCGACTACCTGATCGACGACCTCCGCCACGAGCTCCACGGACTGGGCTTCCGGCGCTTCGTGGAGACGGCCGACGGCGAGCCGATCGAGCTGGCCGGCGGCCTGAAGGTGATGATCGAGGCACTGACCGCGCCGACCGACGGCCCGATCGGCGACTCGGCCTTGCTCGTGGACGACGGCCAGACCCGCGTCCTCAACATGAACGACTCGCGGCCGCCCGATCCCGACAAGCTCCTCGCCCTGGGCCCGATCGACCTGCTGTTCCTCCAGTTCTCGGGCGCAATCTGGTACCCGATGGTCTACGAGTTCCCCGAGCGGGCCAAGATCACCCTGGCCCACAAGAAGCGGGTCGTCCAGCTGGCCCGCGCCCAGCGCTACATCGAGATCATCGACCCGGCCTTCGTCGTGCCCAGTGCCGGGCCGCCCTGCTTCCTCGACGACGACCTGTTCGAGTACAACGACCTGCGCCGCGACCCGGCCAACATCTTCCCCGACCAGGAGGTCTTCCTCGACTACCTGGCCGAGGCGGGGATCGGCGGCGGCCGGCTGATGCTGCCCGGATCGGCCGGCGAGCTGACGCCCAGCTCGTTCGACGTCAGCCACCCGGTCCCGGAAGCCGAGGTCCGCCGGATCTTCGATCAGCGCGAGCCCTACCTGCGCGAGTACCAGGCCCGGATCCGACCGCTGCTGGACGCCGAGCACGCTCGCTGGGCCCGGGGCGGCGCGCCGCTGCCGGACCCGGGCGCCCCCGACTCGGACGAGCCGCTCGAACCGCTCGACCTGGTCGCCGAGCTCAAGGCCTGGTTCGAGCCGCTGATGGGCTTCGGCGAGCTGACCTGCAGCGGGATTGGGGCGCCGGTCCTGCTCGACCTGCGTGGTCCGCAGGGGCTCGCGGCAATCCCCGAAGGCCAGCCGGCCGGGATCGTGCTCGACTTCGTGGACCAGCTCGTCCGGCCGTGGGACGGCGTCGAGACGCCGCGCTACATCTTCCGGATCGATCGTCCGCTGATCGAGGTGCTGGTCCGCGAGCACGAGGTCGACTGGGTCAACTCGCTGTTCCTGTCGATGCGCTTCCGGGCGGCCCGTAAGGGCCCGTACAACGAGTACGTCTACACCTGGTTCAAGTGCCTGGATCTCGAGCGGCTCCAGTACGCCGAGGGCTTCTACGCCGAGAAGGCCAAGTCCGAGGGTTCGTTCGTGCTCGACGGCTGGGAGATCCAGCGCCGCTGCCCGCACATGAAGGCCGACTTGACCCGCTTCGCGACGATCGAGAAAGGGGTCCTGACCTGCTCGCTCCACGGCTGGCAGTACGAGCTGGCCTCGGGCCGCTGCCTGACCTCGGAAGGCCACGAGATCACCGCCCGTGCGCTGAGCCCCGAGGAGCTCGTGGCCCTCGAGGCGGCCGCGGTCAGTGGCGAGGCAACCGTGGCCGCGGTCGCTGCCGCCGACTGACTCAGTCGCCTCGGGCCATGAGCCCTGCCACGAGGCGTTCGGCGATGACCGTCGATCGGCCGCCACCCATGACAAGGACGACGTCGCCGGGTTCGACCAGGGGCAGCAGCGCGTCGGCGGTCGCCTCCACTGAGCCGGGGGCGATGGCCGGCGTTCCCCGCCGCTCGACGGCCCGAGCCAGGTCGGCGGCCGACACGATCGTTTTATCCGGATCACGGACCGCATGAATATCCGCGATCGCCACGCGGTCGGCCGTGGCCAGGACCTCCGCGAATGGCTCGAGGAGGGCCGCGGTGCGGTGGAACGTCAGCGGCTCATAGACCGCCCAGCGGCGGCGGCCGGGATAGCGCAGGTTCACCGCCTCGAGCGTTGCCGCGATCGCCGTCGGGTGGTGGCCGTAGTCGTCGAGGACGACGACCCCGCCGACATCGCCCTTCAGCTCGAAGCGCCGGCCGACTCCCCGGAACGAGGCCAGTCCCGCGGCAATGACGCCCGGCTCGAGGCCGAACGCGAGCGCCGCACCGGCCGCCCCGAGGGCATCATCGGCGTTGTGCCGGCCCACGAGCTGGAGGTTCACCTTGGCCGGCGCGTCCGGCGCGAGCCCGTGGACGAGCAGGTGGGCCGACCCGTCGGCGGCCGCATGGTACGACGCGGTCAGGGTCGAAGCGGGGCCGGCGGCCGAACGGTAGGCCTCATGGAGGCCCGCGGCGAGCGCCGCAGCATCGATCCCGTCGCCGGCCACGGCGGTTGCCAGGATCCGCCCCGGCCAGTCGGCAAGGCGCGGGAGCAGGAGCGCGACGCCCGGGTCGGCGGCATTCGCGACGAGGGTGGCGTCCGGCGGGAAGCGCCGGATCCAGGCCTCGAACGCGTCGATTACCGCTCCCCGGTCCGGGAAGACGTCGGGATGGTCCCAGTCGGCATTGAGCACGACCCCGATCTGCGGGCGGTACGGGTCGAAGTTGCCCGCGTATTCATCCGCCTCGACGACGAACGACGGGCCATTCGGTCCACCGTGCCCGATCCGGACGACCGCCGGTGCGTCCCCACCGACGAGCTCGGCCGGCAGCAGCGCGCCGACGAACGCCGAGGGGTCCGCGCCGGCCTCGTTCAGGAGGTGGACGAGCCAGCCCGTCGTGGTCGACTTGCCGTGGGTGCCGGCCACGGCCAGCAGGGTCCCGCCAAACGTGGCGGCTGCGTCGGCGATCAGCTGCTGGCAGCTCGTGGCCGGGATCCCGGCGGCGTGTGCGGCGAGCAGCTCGGGATGGTCCGGGTTGACCGAGGTCAGTGCCTTGCTGACCGCGATCCGGTCGACCAGGGGCCGGCCATCCGGACCGACGACATGGCTGGCGTCGTGCTGCCAGGTGATCGGGATGCCGGCCGCTTCGACCCCCAGGCTGTACGCGGACGGCTCGCCCGAATCGCAACCCGACACCACCGCACCCGCGGCCTGCCCCAGCAGGAGCGATGCCGCGGCCGCACTGCCCGCGGCGCCAATCACGTGGATCCGCTCGCCGGGCGTGATCGGGCGGGCCCGGCGGGTTGGCTCGAGGCCCCGGCCGATCTCTTCGACGGAGCGGGTCACGAGCGAGCGGACGAGACGTCGATGCCGGCGGCGCAGGCGATCAGCAG
>DATGGC010000261.1:0-28512 GCA_035308745.1 Candidatus Limnocylindrales bacterium
CTGCCCGGTGTCGATCGCCTGGCGGTCCTGCCTGCTGGCTTCGCCGCCGGCGCGATGGCCGCCGGGATCAAGGCCAGTGGCCGGCCGGACCTGTCGGTCGTGCGGACCACGAACGGCCCGGCGGCGACCGCGGCCGTCTTCACCCAGCACCCCTTCGCGGCCGCTCCGGTCCGCCTGAGCCAGGCCAACCTGCGCGCGTCCGCGCCGGCCGGTGACGGCGGCTACGGGTGGGCAGAGGCGGTCGTCGCGACCTCTGGCTGTGCCAACGCGGCAACCGGCGAGCCCGGGCTGTCCGACCAGCACGAGGTCGGCCGGCTGCTCGCCCAGGCCACCGGGTTGGCCGTCGAGCACACCCTGCACCTGTCCACCGGGATTATCGGCACGCGCCTGCCGCTGCCGACGATCGCCGCCGGCCTGGCTGCCCTCGTTCCGGCCGGCCTGACCGAGACCGACGAAGGCTGGGCGTCCGTCGCGGTGGCGCTCAGGACCACCGACTCGCGCACGAAGCTGGCGACCACGGTCATCGCCCTGCCCGACATCGACGGCTTGACCGTCCGCCCGGTCACGATCAGTGGCTGCGCCAAGGGCGTGGGCATGATCCATCCAGGGATGGCCACGATGCTGTCGGTGATCCTGACCGACGCGTCGATCGAGCCGGCCCTCCTCCACGCCATCCTCCGGCCGGCCGCGGCCCGGACCTGGAACCAGCTCACGGTCGACGGCGACACGAGCACCAACGACACCGTCTTCGTCCTCGCGTCCGGTGCCGGAGGGACCGCCCCGGTGCGGGCCGGTTCGGACGCCGCCCGCCAGCTGGGTCGGGCGATCGAGGCAATCGCCCGCGACCTGGCCCGCCAGCAGGCGGCCGACGGGGAGGGCGCGACGACCCTGCTCACGTGCCAGGTGTCGGGCGCGACCGATGCGGCGAACGCCAGGGCGATCGCCCGGTCGGTGGTCGGCAGCTCGCTGGTGAAGGCCGCCGCCCACGGGCGCGACCCGAACTGGGGCCGGATCGCCGGCGCCGCCGGCAACGGCCACCTCGCCGATGCGGTCGTCCTCCGAGCGGCGGGCCTGCCCGCGGCCGATGCCGAGGCGCGGGCCGGACGGCCGGTCACCCTCGACCCGGCCAGCCTGCGCATCGCGATCGCCGGGCACGCTGTCTTCGACGGCTCCCGCGGCGGGCCGCTCAGCTTCGATCGAGCCGCGGCCCGGGCGGCGATGGACGCCCCCGAGATCCTGATCCGGCTGGACCTGGGGCTGGGCGACGGCCAGGGCGAGGCATTCGGCTGTGACCTGACCGAGGAATACGTGATCGAGAACGCCGAGTACACGACGTGACCGCGATCCAATGAGCGAAATCCTCGTCATCAAGCTGGGCGGCACGACGATTGCCGACCAGCAGCAGGTCTTCGCCGAGATCGCCGCCGTCGCTCGCCGGCGGCCGGTCGTCCTGGTCCACGGTGGCGGCAAACGGATCACGGAATGGCTCGAGCGCCTGGGCGTGCCCAGCCGCTTCGAGGGCGGCCTGCGGGTCACCGACGCGGCGGCCCTGGAGGTCGCGGCGGCGGTGCTGCGGGGCGTGGTCAACAGCGAGCTCGTCGCCGGCCTGCACGACCTGGGCGTCGACGCGGTCGGCCTGTCGGGCGTCGATGGCGGCCTGTTGATCGCCGAACGGGTGCCCGGGATGGGCCTCGTTGCCCACGTCGTCGGGCTCCGCCGCGACCTGATCGATGCGATCCTGGTCGGCGGCCAGGTGCCCGTCGTCGCGCCCCTGGCCCGCGATGAGAGCGGGATCGTGTGCAACGTGAACGCCGACGACGCGGCGGCGGGGATCGCCGCCGGATTGGGCGCCCGGCAGCTGGTGATGCTGACCGATGTCGACGGGATCCGCGACGGCGACGGACGGCGGCTCGATTCGCTCACCTCGGGCGAGGCCGAGGCCCTCATCGCGTCGGGCGTGATCGCCGGCGGGATGATCCCCAAGGTCCGGGCCGCCCAGGCGGCGCTCGGCTGGGACGGCGCCGAGGCGATCATCGCCGATGGCTCGGCACCCCATGCCCTGGCCCGGGCGCTCGACGACCCGACCTTCGGAACGAGGCTGACGGCGGTCCGATCAGCGACGGCAGGAGCGGCATCATGAACGGACGCAAGCTCATCCTGGAAGCCAGCGCGGTCGACCGCCGGCGGGCGATCGGCGAGATCGTGGCCAGCCACCCGGTCGGCAGCCAGGCCGAGCTGGCCGAGCTGCTCCTCGAGCGCGGCCACACCGTGACCCAGGCCACGATCAGCCGCGACATCGCCGAGCTGGGCCTGGTCAAGGTCACCCGCGGCGACCGCCACGTGTACATCTCGACCGACGACCTCGGCCCGCGGCCGGCGGCTCGCCAGGCGACCGACGCCCGCCTCCGCCGGATCCTCGGCGACATCCCGGTCAAGGTCGGCCGGAGCGGCCTGATCCTGCTCCTGACCGGCACCCCGGGCACGGCCGGCACGATCGCCCAGGCGATCGACGAATCGACCCTGACCGAGCAGGAGGGCACCCTGGCCGGCGACAATACCCTCCTCGTCCTGTTTGCCGATGAACCCCGCCTCGAAACCTGGCTGGAACGCTTCGAGGCGATCCAGGCGCAGTCCAACCTGGAGGTCTCCCCATGAAGAAGGTCGTCCTCGCCTACTCGGGCGGGCTCGACACGTCGGTCGCCGTCGCCTGGCTGCGCGAGCAGTTCGGGGCCGAGGTGGTGACCCTCACCGTCGATGTGGGCGGCGGCTCGCTGCGCGCCGGGGTCGAGCAACGGGCGATGAGCGCCGGGGCATCGCGGGCCTACGTCGTCGATGCCCGGGAGCGCTTCCTGACCGACTTCGTGTGGCCCCACCTCCAGGCCAACGCGCTGTACCAGGGCGCCTACCCGCTGGCCACGGCCCTCGCCCGGCCGCTGATCGCCCAGCTCCTGTGCGAGGTCGCGGCCCGGGAAGGGGCCGACGCGGTCGCCCACGGCTGCACGGGCAAGGGCAACGACCAGGTCCGTTTCGACGTCGCCGTCCATGCCCTCAACCCCAGCCTCGAGGTCGTCGCCCCGATGCGGGTGGGGATGGGCCTGTCGCGCGAGCAGGAGATCGACTACGCCAACGAGCGCGGGATCGAGATCCCGATCACCAAGGCCTCGCCCTATTCGATCGACGCCAACCTGTGGGGTCGCTCGATCGAGACCGGCGTGCTCGAAGACCCGTGGGTCGCGCCGCCGGGTGATGTCTACGAATGGACCATTGCCCCGGGTGCCGCCCCCGATCCGGTCGAAATCACTGTCACCTTCGAAGGCGGGGTGCCGGTGGCCCTCGACGGCGACCGCCTGCCGCCGCTCGAGCTGGTCGGGCGAATCCACCAGCTGGCCGGCGCCCACGGCGTGGGCCGGATCGACCATGTCGAAGATCGCCTCGTGGGGATCAAGAGCCGCGAGATCTACGAGGCCCCGGCGGCCACCGTCCTGCACACCGCCCACCGGGCGGTCGAGGGCCTGGCCCTGTCCAAGGACACCCTGCGCTTCAACCGGCTGGTCGCCGACGAGCTGGCCCGCCTGACCTACGACGGCCTGTGGTTCAGCGCCCTCCACCGCGACCTGCGCGGCTACGTGGCGTCTTCCCAGCGGGTCGTCAGCGGCGACGCCCGGATCCGGCTTGATCACGGCAACGCCGTCCTCGTCGGCCGGCGCTCACCGCTCTCGCTGTACGACCGGAGCCTGGCCACCTACGAGGCGGACGACGCGTTCGACCACGCCAGTGCGGTCGGGTTCATCGAGATCTTCGGCCTGCCGCTGCGGGTCGAGGCCGCTCGTCACGGGGCCGTGGGCAAGTTCCACGGCGCGGCCTGGTCCTGGACCGAGCCGCTCCTCGACGTGCTGCCGACGACCGTCGCCGACCCGAGCGGGGCCGTCGCCGGGTAGCTCGCGGCCGGCTGGGCGACTGTCGTCGGGGCGGCATCCACCGGCTCGACCAGCAGGAACGCGGCCATGACCCGGTTCCAATCGAGGAGCAGGGCGGTGGCCCGGCTGCTGCCGGCCTCGGCATGGTCGGCGACGAGCTCGCGCAGCTCGACGACCGCCGCTGCGTCATCGCCGCCGGCCGCCCGGACCTCGAGGGCTCCCCGGGCCGCGACACTGCCCCGGTTGAGCCGCGTCCGGGCCCGGCCATCCTCGTCGTACAGCCATAGGCGCCCGCCGGTCATCCCGGCCCCGGCGTTGCGTCCGATCCGGCCCAGGACGACGATCGTCCCGCCAGTCATGTACTCGGCCCCGTGGGCGCCCATCCCCTCGATCACCGCCGTGGCGCCCGAGTTCCGGACCCCGAACCGCATCCCGGCCGCGCCGACGAGGTGGAGGCGGCCGGCGGTCGCCCCGTACAGGCAGGTGTTGCCGGCGATGGCGTCGCCCTCGCCGAGCTCCTGGTCGGCCGCGGTGCGGACGATCAGGGTCCCGCCCGACAGGCCCTTGCCGGCATAGTCGTTGGCGACCCCGGTCAGCTCGATCCGCACGCCCCGGGTCAGGAAGGCGCCCAGGCTCTGGCCGGCCGCTCCGCTCAAGCGCAGACGGATCGCCGCCGGGTGGCGCTGGCCGTTGTCGCGTGCCCGCTCGAGCACGCCGCTGACGGCGGCGCCGAGGGTCCGCTCGGCGGTCGTGACCTCGGCCGCGAGGTCGACGATCCGGCCCGTGGCGGGTCCCGCCAGCCGGGCGACGAGCCCGGCCTCGAGCTCGGACGCCGGAGCGACCGAGCGCTCGATGGGCCGACGCCGGGCACCCGGCGCGCGACGACCGGCGGGCACCTGCCAGGCCGGGCCGCCGCTGACCCGCTCGAGCTCGAGCGGCGCCTCCGCCCCAAGGCCAAGCCGGTCGATCCGCCCGATCGCCTCGTCCAGGCCGGTGAAGCCGGCGGCTGCCAGCTCGCGCCGGACGTCCTCGGCGATCGCGCTGAAGAAGGCGACGACCTGCTCGGGCGTACCCGTGAACTTCGCCCGCAGCTCCTCGCGCTGGGTCGCGATCCCGGTCGGGCACGTGTCGAGATGGCACTGGCGGGCCATGTCGCAGCCGATCGCGACCAGGGCGGCCGTCCCGAAGCCGTACTCCTCGGCGCCCAGGAGGGCCGCGATCAGGACATCCCGCCCGGTCTGGAGCCCGCCGTCGGTGCGCAGCACGACGCGGTCCCGCAGGCGCTGGCGGATGAGGACCTGGTGGGCCTCGGCCAGGCCCAGCTCCCAGGGCAGACCGACCGACTTGATCGATGACAACGGGCTGGCGCCCGTGCCGCCGGCATGGCCGGCGATCAGGATGTAGTCGGCATGGGCCTTGGCCACACCGGCCGCGATCGTGCCCACGCCACTTCCGGCGACCAGCTTGACCCCGATCCGGGCCCCCGGATTGATCGCCCGCAGGTCGCCAATGAGCTGGGCCAGGTCCTCGATCGAATAGATGTCGTGGTGCGGCGGCGGGCTGATCATCGTCGCCCCCGGCCGGCCGCGGCGCAGGGCGGCGATGAACGCGGTGGCCTTGGCCGCCGGCAGCTGGCCCCCTTCGCCGGGCTTCGAGCCCTGGGCGATCTTGATCTCGAGCTGCTCCGCCCGGGCCAGGTAGCGGGCGGTGACCCCGAAGCGAGCCGAGGCAACCTGCTTGATCGCCGACTCGGCCAGCTCGCCGTTCTCATCGGGCTGGTACCAGGCCTCGTCCTCGCCGCCTTCGCCCGTGTTCGAGGCCGCCCCGAGGCGGCGCATCCCGATCGCGATCGTGCGGTGGGCCTCGGGCGACAGGGCACCAAGGCTCATCGCCGAGGAGACGAAGCGAGCCGTGATCGCCGGGGCCGGCTCGACCTGGTCCAGGTCGATGGGCACGTCCGCCGGCTCGATCCGGAACAGGTCGCGGACGAGGGCCGGCTGGGAGCGATCGATGACCGAGCGGTAGGCCGCCAGGCGGTCGGCGGGCCGGTTCCCGTCGGGGCCGGCCAGGGCCTGGATGGCCTTGACTGCGACGGGCGCGAAGACGTGCAGCTCACCCTCGGACCGGAACCGGGCAAAGCCCGGGTCGGACAGGGCCGGCGCACGTTCGGGGGCGTAGGCCGCCGCGTGACGCGCGAGGAGGTCGGCGGCGAGCCGCTCGAAGCCGGCGCTGCCGGGGAACGCCGGCGCCGCCGGAAAGCACAACCTGGCAACCTCGTCGGACAGGCCCAGGACCTCGAACAGATGGCCGCCGCGGTAGGCCGCCAGGGTGCTGATCCCCATCCGGGCCAGGACCTTGCGCAAGGCACTGTCGAGGGCTCCGACCAGGTGCGCCTCGGCGGCGTCCGGCCCGAGGGTCTCGTGGCCCCGGCTGCCGGCCTGCTCACGGGCCGCGGCCATGGCCTCGCGCGGGTGGACGGCGGACGCGCCCGCAGCCAGGAGCATCGCCACGGCGTGGATGTCGAAGGCGTCGCCGGCGTCCGCCAGCAGGTCGGTCCGGTCGCGCCGGCCGGCGGCGGTCAGGGCGGCGTTGAGGGCGCCAATCGCCAGCAGGCTGGGAACCCCGGCTCGTGCCGGGCCGACACCCGCGTCGGTCACCACGATCACGTCGGCGCCACCGCGGGCGGCACGCAGCCCGCTGCGCACCAGCCGCTCGACGGCCCGGCGCAATCCGGCCTCGCCGGACCGGACCGGCCAGCTGGCGTCGAGGACCCGGACCTGCCAGCCATCCCGGCCGCATTCGATGATCGAGCGCAGGGCGGCCGCGCCGATCACCGGCGGATCGAGGACCAGGGCCGGCCGCGGATGACCGGCCGCCAGGTCGAGCAGCGCCGGCCGGGGGCCAAGCGGAATCGCCAGTGACATGACCAGCCGCTCGCGCTCGGGGTCGATCGGCGGATTGGTGACCTGGGCGAAGGCCTGCCGGAGGTAGCCGGCGACACCGCGGGCACGCCGGCCGAGGAACGCCGGCGGCGTGTCGTCGCCCATGCTCCAGAGGGGTTCGCGACCGGTGGTCGCCATCGCGGCGACCGTCAGCCGGAGCTGCTCCGCATCGAGGCCCAGGGCGATCCGGCGGCGGCGCGTCGTGTCGGGATCGGTCGCCGGCTGGGGCGCCTCGAGGACGACTCGATCAGCGGTCGGCACCGGTTGGACGGCGACGTCCGGGCCGGCCGGCGCCGGGCTGGACGTCGATGCCATCGCGGCGATCGCCGCGCCCTTGGCCGCCTCGTCGTCGAGGATCAGGCCCTGCGCCGGATCAACGACCAGGATCTCGCCTGGTCCCAGCCGCCCGCGGCGGACGATCTCGCCGGGGCCCGCCGGCAGCAAGCCGGCTTCGGACGCGAGAATCACCAGGCCGTCCCGCCGGATCTCCCAGGCCGCCGGGCGCAGGCCGTTCCGGTCGAGCAGGGCGCCCACCTGACGTCCGTCGCTGAACACGAGGGCGGCCGGGCCGTCCCACGGCTCCAGGCGGGTGGCCATCGTCCGCTGCCAGCCTTCGAGGCCGGCCACCGGGGTGTCACGGAGCGCCGCGGCCTCGGGGACCAGGGCCGTCAGCGCCGCCGCCAGCGACCAGCCGGCCATGAGCAGCAGCTCGAGCGCCTCGTCGAGCGAGGCCGAATCCGAGCCGGCCGGGTCCAGGATCGGCTGGCCCAGGCGAGTCTCCCGGGCGAGCCGGCGGCCGAAGGCCCCGCCCCCGAGGCGGGCCGAGCGGCCGGCCATCGCCTGGCGGTTGCCCCGGACGGTGTTGATCTCGCCGTTGTGGGCCAGGTAGCGGAACGGCTGGGCCAGGCGCCAGGTCGGCCGGGTATTGGTCGAGAAGCGCTGGTGGAACGTTGCCTGGTCGACGGCCAGCCCGGGCGACCGCAGGTCGGCGTAGAACGCGCCCAGGTCGGCGCCCCGGACGAGTCCCTTGTAGACGATCGTGCGGCTCGACAGGGACGGCAGGTGGAGCGCCTCCAGCCCGGCCGTCGTGGCGGCGCCGCGCTCGATGCTCCGCCGGGCGAAGAACAGGCGCTGCTCGAACTCGGCCGGCGCCATGGCGGCCGGGCGGGCGGCCACGACCTGGCGGATCACCGGCAGCGACGCCGCCGCTTGGTCGCCCAGGACGCCCGGGTCGACCGGGACCGGCCGCCAGCCGAGGACGTCCAGCCCTTCGGCGGCAATCGCCCGTTCGGTCTGGCCCAGGGCGGCGCCCCGGGCCGCGGCGGCGAGCGGCAGGAAGACGGTCCCGATCGCCAGCTGATCCGGGTTCCGGCCACCGAGTGCGATCCGCCTCGTCAGGCGGTCGACGAGCCCCGCCGAGAGTGGCAGCGCCAGCCCTGAGCCGTCGCTGGTCCGGGCATCGGCCGCGGTCGCCCCGCGATGGGCCATCCGGGCCAGGGCCTCCAGGGCCAGGGGGACGACCCGTTCGCTCGGTCCGCCGCGACTCTCGGCGACGAAGCCCACGCCGCAGGCATCGTGCTCGAACGCCGGGTCGTAGAGCGGTGCGGCGGGGATGATCTCATCCCGGTATTGGTCGATTCGGCCTGGGTCGTCCATCTCGGGCGGTCCTTGGAGGCGGTCTCGTCGATTTCGGACGCTGGGAGACGACCGTAGCCAGCCCATCGGCCGCCCTCGGTCGCGCGGAGATGGCGGTTGGACGTCGGGCCGGTCGCGCCAGGGTTGCGAGATGGGCCGGACACCGGCCCGCCACTGCGCGGCAACCGAATCGCGACCCCCGCGGTCCCGGCAGGCCGCTGCACGACTTGGTACCGTCAGGCCCATGCCCGACAGCCAACGGCTGCCGCCCGCCCGCCTCCGGGCGCTGGTGGCTGCCCCGGACCCGGCCGATGTCGGCTCGATTGCCAGCGCCCTGGGTGGCGCGGGCCACGAGATCGTGACGGCCTATCGGGTGGAAACGGCCATCGAGCGGCTCGTCGGCGAGACGCCCGACTACGTCGTCGTCTGCCTTGGACGCCTCGACCCGGAGCTCGGCTCGCTGGTGGCCCGGCTCCACGCCCGGAGCGACACGCCGATCCTGGTCGTGATCGACACCCGGGACGAAGAGCGCGTCGTCGCGGCCCTCGACGCCGGCGCCGCCGATGTCGTGCCCCTGCCGATTCGGCCGCTCGAGCTGCTGGCCCGGATCAACGCGGCCCTCCGCCGGCGGCCACCGGTGACCACCGCCGGCGAGACCAACCTCGACGGGCTGCGGGTCGACGGCGGCCGCCGGGAAGCCACCGTCGCCGGCCGGCGGCTGGCGCTGACCCCCACCGAGTTCGAGCTGCTGGCCGTGGTCGCCGCCCGGCGGGGCGAGATCGTGGACCACTGGAAGCTTCTGCGGGCGGGCTGGGCCGACCACCGTGATGTCGACCTCGAGACGCTCCGGACGCACCTCAACCACCTCAACCAGAAGCTGGTTGCGGCCGGCCACCCCGGCCTGCGCAACGTCCGTGGCCGGGGCTACGGCCTGCGGGTCGAGTCCGGGGAGCTCGGCGGCAGCGGCCAGGACTGACCCCGCGGCCCATCGAAGCGGAACCGCAACCGGGCGGCAACCGACTCGACCGCCGGCCTCCGGCTTCCGTCCGTGGAGTGCCGCCCGCGACCTGCGCACGCTTCGGCGATACCAGCCAGCCGCTTGTCGTTGGGCCACCAGCACCACGAGGGGATCAGATGACCGCACCGGCCGCCGGAGAGATGAAGAAGACCCTGTCACTGACCGGGTTGACGATCAACGCCATGGCCCTGATCGCGCCCGGCGCGTTCCTGTGGACGACGTTCCAGGCCCAGGTCGTGCAGCAGAACGCCGGCGGCACGACCGCCCACGACATGGTCGCCGGGCTGCTCTTCGTGCTCGTCCTGGCCTTCCTGACGGCCTATTCCTATGCCGAGCTCGCCAACCTCTATCCCGAGGCCGGTGCCGGCTCGTCGTACTACTTCGCCGAGGCGGCCTTCCTGGACAAGGAGAAGCCGGAGCACTACCGCTTCGCGCGCATCTCCAAGTTCATCGTCGGCTGGGTGTCGCACCTCTACTACTGGATCTACCCGGGGATCATGGTCGCCTTCACCGGGACCCTGCTGGTCTACATCCTGGGCCTGTTCGGCGTGGCCCTGAGCACGCCGCTCGAGATCGGGGCGGTGGTCGTCTTCTCGGCCGTGAGCGGCTACATCGCCTTCCGGGGCATCTCGGGTTCGACGATGACGGCGATCATCATCAACGTCATCCAGCTGACGGCCCTGGCCGCATTCTCGGCCCTGGCCATCGTCTTCCGGCTCACCCATCCCCAATACCAGTACGAGCATCCCGACGTCCTGTCGGTCGTCCTGCCCCACAACATCACCAATGTCCTGTTCCAGGGCACCATCGCGATCCTCCTCCTGGTCGGCTTCGAGTCGGTCACGGCCCTCGGCGCGGAGGCGATCAACCCCAAGCGCGACGTGCGCCGGGCCGTCCTCCTGTCGCTCGCGATCCAGGGCCTGTTCGCCTACCTGATCGAGTACATCGCGACCAACTTCTTCGTGAACAGTGGGGTGACCGCCCAGGTCACCAGCGGCGGCACCGTCAGCGGCTATGCGGCCGCAGCAGCGTCGGGCGCCCCGATCGGCGACATGATCAAGTTCATCGGCGACACGATGCTGGGCGGCACGGGCACGATCCTGGCCCTGATCCTGGCCGCGACCGTCCTGATCGCGCTGATCGGGACGACCCTGGCCTGCCTCAACACCGGCGTGCGGATCACCTACGTGATGGGCCGCGACAAGGAGATGCCCAGCCTCCTGGGCCTCCTCCACGGCAAGTACGCGACACCCCACTACGGAGTCCTGGCCCTGGCCATCATCTCGGCCGTCTTCGGCGCCTACGGCGTGCTCAGCGCGGACAACCTGCTCCAGATCACCCTGGCCTCGAATACCGGCACGTTCATCGTCTATGGCCTGACCAACGCTGTCGTCCTGGTGGCCTTCGCCGGCAAGAGCAAGCGGAGCGTGATCAAGCACGTCCTGGTTCCGGCGGTCGGCTTCCTGGCCAACGTGGCGATGCTCGGGGCGGTGATCTTCGAGAGCGTCTCGGCCGGCGGCTCGACCCAGACCGATACCCTGATCGCGCTGGCCTTCGTGGGCGGCTGGATCGTCGTCGGTGCGGTCTGGCTGGTGGTCAACTCGGCCCGCCAGAAGCGGCCCCTGCTGAGCCAGGCGCGAGCGGGCAGCGCCGGCAGCTAGGCCCGGCGACGGTCCCGGGCCCCGGGACCGCGGGCTGATGGCGGCGACGCTCACGATCGAGCACCACCTCCCGGAGCAGCCGGGCGTCGGGCGGGCCGCGATGCTCATCGAGCACGCGGCCCTGTCGGCGACGGGGCCGGTGCGCGCCCGGAACGAGGATCACCTGGGCTGGGGCGGCCTGGCCGTCCGCGGCCGGGCGACCGTCCTGGGCAGCCAGGCCGGGCTGGGGCCCGTGGACGTCGCCGACCGGACGAGCTGGGCGGCGGCCGGCGCCCTGAGCGACGAGCGTCCCGGCCGTGGCCTCGTCTTCGCGGTCGCCGACGGCCTGGGCGCCTACGGCGGCGGGGACGTGGCCAGCAGCCTGGCGATCGATGCCCTGCTGGACGGTGCGGGCCGGGCAGCCGGGCCCTCGATCCGGCCCTCGGGGGTCCTCCGGCAGGCGTTCAGCGCCGCCAACCAGCGTGTCTTCGACGCCGCGCTGTCCGGGCAGGGGACGCGCAAGATGCAGACGACGCTGACGAGCCTGGTCCTCAGCCCCGGCGAGATCCACATCGCCCACGTCGGGGACTGCCGCGCTTACCGCCTGCGGGGCGATGCGCTGGAGCTGCTGACGACCGACCATACCCAGGTCATGGAGATGCTCCGCTTGAAGCTGATCAGCCCCGAGCAGGCCGCCGACCACCCGGCCCGCTACGCCCTGACCCGGTCCCTGGGGGCGGAGCTGATCGTGCGCACCGACATCGGCCGGGAGACGCTTGTCGACGGCGACCGCTACCTCCTCTGCTCGGACGGCCTGTGGAGCAAGGTCGAGGCCGGCGAGATCAGCGCCGCGCTGCGGGACGGCGTCGATGCCGCTTGCACAAGCCTGGTCGGGCTGGCCCTGGAGCGGGGCGGCGAGGACAACGCCAGCGCCCTGGCCATCGACGTCCGGATCGCCGGCCGGCCGCCCGCCGAGATTCCCGGCTGGCGCCGGTTCTTTCGATCATGACCACCGGCGAGCTGGCCGTGGGCCAGGAGCTCGACGGGTTCACCCTGCTCGAGGCGATCGGCCACGGCGCCTTCAGCGACGTCTTCCTGGCCAAGGGTCCGGACGGCCGCAAGGTCGTCCTGAAGTGCCCCCACCAAGCGCTCCTGGGCGACGTGTCGGCCTTCGACCGGTTCCGGCGCGAGATGGAGATCGCCAAGCGCCTCGACCATCCCGGGATCCAGCACTCCTACGACGTCGGTGGCGATCGAAGCCGGCCGTACCTCGTCATGGAGTACGTCGAGGGCGAGACCCTCCGGGCCCGCCTCGCCCGGACCGGCCGGCTGCCGGTCGACACCGCCGTCGACTTCGCCCGACAGCTGGCCGCGGCGATGGCCTATGCCCACGCCCAGGGGGTCTTCCATCGCGATCTCAAGCCCGAGAACATCCTGGTCACCAGCGACGATCGCCTGGTGGTCACCGACTTCGGGATCGCCTTGCTGGCCGGCGCCCGCCGGCTCACCTGGCGCTGGCTGACGTCCGCGGTGGGCACGCCCGACTACATGGCCCCCGAGCAGATCCAGGGCAAGCGCGGCGATGCCCGGACCGACGTCTATGCCATGGGCGTGATCCTGTACGAGATGCTCGCCGGACGGGTCCCGTGGGAGGGCGACAACCCCCTGGCGGTGATGAGCCAGCACCTCAACGCCCCGTTTCCCGCCATCCACGACATCGTCCCGGACGTGCCGGCGCCGGTCGAGGGCATCGTCCGGAAGTGCCTGCGCAAGGATCCCGACAGCCGCTACCAGGACGCCGCAGCGCTGCTCCACGATCTCGAGCAGTGGCACGACCTGGACCTTGGGGCCTTCGTGTTCAGCGACGAGCAGCCGGTCAAGCCCGAGTCGCAGCGCGGCCTGTGGCTGCTGATTGGCGGGATCAGCATCGGCTTCCTGGTCGCCAGCGTCCTCCTCGTCGTGGTCTACTACCTGTTCATCCATGCCGCCGGTTGACCGCCGGCGCGCAGGCCAGCCTGCCAGCCGTGAGCCACGCATGACGCGAACGTTGGGCCACTCCGCGACGACCCAGCCCGGCAAGGACCTTGCCCTGCGCTGTGCCGAGGCCGGCGCCGTCCAAGCCGAGCTCCAGTTCGCCGACATCAGCGGGGCGCTGAAGAGCGTCTTCGTGCCCGTCCGGCGGCTGGCCGATGTCCTGGCCGGCGGTGAATGGTTCGACGGCTCGGCCATCGAGGGATCCGCCCGCGAGCTCGAATCGGACATGTACCTGCGGCCGGATCCCTCGACCTTCAGCCTGAGCGAGCCGTCGATCGAGCCGGTCTGTGCCCGCCTGATCTGCGACGTCGTGACCCCCGATGGCCAGGCCTACCCGGGCGACAGCCGTTCGGTGCTGCGTGGCGTGATCGAGCAGGCGCGGGCCGGCGGCCTCGAGTACGAGGTCGCGCCGGAGGTCGAGTTCTTCCTGTTTCCCGCGGACGCCGACCACCTCGAGCCCATCCGGGACGATCCGGGCAGCTACTTCGAACGGAGCCGGGGACGGACCCGCCAGGTTGAGCTCCAGATCGTGGCCGCCATCGAGCAGATGGGCATCCGGGTCGAATCGAGCCATCACGAGGTCGCCACCGGCCAGTTCGAGGTTGACCTGCCGCTCCAGCCGGCGCTGTCGGCGGCCGATGCCCTGACCAGCCTCAAGCCGGCGATCAAGGAGCTGGCCCAGGGCTTCGGGTTGCAGGCCAGCTTCATGCCCAAGCCGCTGATGGAGGCGGCCGGCTCCGGAATGCACGTCCACCAGGTCGCCAGCCGCGAGGATGGGGTCAACGCCTTCCACGACCCGGCCGATCCCTACGGCCTGTCGGCGATCGGGCGCGCCTTCGCGGCCGGCCAGCTGGAGCACGCCCCGGGGATGTGTGCCCTGGTGGCACCCCTGGTCAACTCCTACAAGCGCCTGGTCCCGGGCTACGAGGCACCGATCGCGGGCAGCTGGGGCCGGCGCAATCGGTCGGCCCTGATCCGGGTGCCCTCCCCCGCCGACGTCCCGCAGACGGACATGGATCGCCTCGGGACCCGGCTCGAGCTGCGCCTGCCGGACCCCAGCTGCAACGCCTACCTGGCCTTCGCGGCGATGCTCGCGGCCGGCCTCGACGGGCTCGAGCGGCAGCTGGAGCTGGGACCGCCAATGGAGGAGCTCGAGCACGGCTTCCAGGGTGGCGCGCGGCTCTCCGTCCGGCCATTGCCGGGATCGCTGGGCGAGGCGCTCGAGGCCCTGGCCGAGGACGATGTGCTGGGCGAGGCCCTGGGCAGCGAGGTCCTGGGCCTGTTCCGGGCGGCCAAGACGCTCGAATGGGAGACGTACCGCCGGCAGGTCACGGCCTGGGAGCTGGAGGCCTACCTCCGGCGCTATTGACTCACGCCCGGGCGGAGGGTTTCCGAACGGCAACCCATTCTCCGAGCGGCGACCGTGGTCCCTGCCCGCCACCATGTCTACGCTCGAGGCAAGTCCGGGTGCGTGGGATGGATCCGCGTAGCCCGGACTGCCAGTGTCCGGCACGTGCCGGCGTCAGCGGCCCGGTTCCAGCTCCTGGCGGAGGTTCGCGAAGTCGGGCTTGATCACCGCGGTGATCAGCGCCAGCCGCTCGTCGAAGGGCAGGAAGGCGCTCTTCATCGCGTTCAGGGTCAGCCACTCGACCTCGTCGAGGCCCAGCCCGAAGGCCGCCTCGAGCGCGGCGAACTCGCTCGAGAGCGAGACGTCGCTCATCAGCCGGTTGTCGGTATTGACCGTGACCCGGAAGCGCAGGCGGCGGAGCAGGTCGAAGGGGTGGGTCTCGATCGACGCCGCCGCGCCCGAGTGGACGTTCGAGGTGGGGCACAGCTCGAGGGGGATCCGCCGATCCCGGACGTAGGCGGCCAGGCGACCCAGGACCGGTGCGCCGTCCGCGCCGACGCCGATGTCGTCGACGATCCGCACCCCGTGGCCGAGGCGCTCGGCGCCCAGGTCGAGCGCCTCGCGGATGGACGGCAGGCCGTAGCCTTCGCCGGCGTGCAGGGTGAGATGGAAGCTGGCGTGGACGAGCCGGCCGAAGACGTCCTCGAAACGGCCCGGTGGGTAGCCCGCCTCCGGACCGGCGATGTCGAAGCCGACGACCCCCGCGTCGCGATGGCGGAGCGCCAACTCGCCGATCTCGGACGCCCGGTCGGCCTGGCGCATCGCCGTGGCCAGGAAACGGACCACGATGGGCCGGCCGGGCACGCTCGCCGAGCCGGCCCGGAAGCCCTCCAGGATGGCGTCGACCACGGCGTCGAGTGACAGCCCGCCGGTGGTGGAGAGCTCTGGGGCGTAGCGGACCTCGGCGTAGACGACGCCATCGGCGGCCAGATCCTGGGCGCACTCGGCCGCGACCCGGACCAGGGCCGGGCGGGTCTGCATGACGGCGACCGTGTGCTCGAACGTCTCGAGATACAGCTCCAGCGAGCCCTGGTCGGCGCCCCGCCGGAACCACTCGCCGAGACGCTCGGGATCATCGGCCGGCAGGCCGCGGTAGCCCTGCTCGGCCGCCAGCTCGAGAATCGTGTGGGGTCGCAGGCCGCCGTCCAGGTGGTCGTGGAGGAGGACCTTCGGGGCGCGCCGGAGCAGATCGAGGTCCAGTGGCGGGCCGCCGCCAACCGCCCGAGTCGAACGGGCTGGGGTCACGCCTCGAGGCGCCGGCGGGCTTCGGCGATCGCCGTGGCGACCCGCGCCGGCGCGGTTCCCCCGATCACGTCGCACGAAGCCAGAGCCGAATCGACGGCGGCCGCGTCCCGCAGCCCGCCGGCCGTCGCCGGGTCGCCGGCCAGGGCCCGCGCCGTCGGCTCGTCGGATGCGGCCAGCGCCTGGTTGATCGTCCCGTCGTCAAGCTCCGCCAGGCCGGCCCCGACCGACTCCGCGGCGTGGACCAGGCGGCCGACGATGTGGTGGGCGGTCCGGAACGGCACGCCGCGGCGGACCAGGGCGTCGGCCACGGCGGTCGCCGTGATGAAGCCCTCATCCGCCGCCGCCCGCATCCGGGCCCGATCGACCTGGATCGTGTCGAGCACGCCGGCCAGCACCCCAAGCGATGCGGCGTACGTCGCGACCGCCTCGAAGAGCGGTGCCTTGGTCGCCTCGAGGTCGCGCTGGTAGGCCAGAGGCAGGCCCTTGAGGATCGCCAGCATGCCCGCCAGCGAGCCGATCACTGGTCCGGTCCGGCCGCGGACAAGCTCGGCCGGATCGGGGTTCTTCTTGTTGGGCATCATCGAGCTGCCGGTCGAGAAGGCGTCCGAGAAGTGGACGAATCCGAAGCGCGGATTCGACCACCAGGTCAGCTCCTCGGCCAGACGGCTGAGATGGACCATCCCGAGGGCGATCGCGGCCAGCAGGTCGACCACGAAGTCGCGATCGCTGACGGCGTCGATCGAGTTGGCGGATGGGTGGTCGAAGCCGAGCTCGGTGGCGATCGCGCCCCGATCGAGGGGATAGCCGGCACCGGCCAGGGCACCCGACCCGAGGGGCGAGACGTTGAGCCGGCGCCGGGCGTCGGCCAGCCGATCCCGGTCGCGCTCGAGCATCTCGACGTAGGCCAGCAGGTGATGCCCGAAGAGGACCGGCTGGGCGGGCTGGATGTGGGTGGTCCCGGGCAGGATCGCCTCGCCGTCGCGCTCGGCCAGGCCGAGCAGGGATCCCTCCATTGCCACGATGGCGGCATCAAGGTCGGCGACGGCCCGCCGGGACCACAGGCGCAGGTCTGTCGCGACCTGGTCGTTGCGCGAGCGGCCGGTATGGAGGCGCGCGGCCAGCGGCCCGATCCGGGCGGCCAGGGCCGCCTCCAGGTTGAGGTGGACGTCTTCCAGGGCCGGATCCCAGGTAAGGGTCCCGGCCGCGACCTCGGCCCGCAGCCCTTCGAGCCCGGCGACCATTGCCTCACCGTCGGCGGAGGTCAGCAGGCCGGCGGCAACGAGTCCGTGGACGTGGGCGATCGAGCCCACCAGGTCGTCCTCGGCGAGCACCGAATCGACCTCGATCGAGCGCGAGAAGTCGGCCAGGCGCTGGTCGTTCACCTCGCGGAACCGGCCACCCCAGAGCTCCATCCAGCCTCCGTCGCGTTCGGGCTCGTGCCCGGACCTGGCCCCAACCGGGCCCCCGTGCGCTGCCATCGTAGCCGGGCCCAAGGCTGCCGACGCCCGTCCTTGGGCGGACGATCAGCCGGCCACGATCAGGATCCGGCTGCTAGGCTGGCCCGGCACGGCGTCGTGTCGATGCCTGCACAACCGGAGATGACCATGACGCGGACGATCCGCCGCCGGCTGGCCAGTGTCGCCGCGGCTGCCCTCCTGATCGCCGCCGGTGCGGCCCCCCTTGGCGCAACCGGGGCGGTCGCCGCTGTCTCCAGCCCAGTGCACGCCGCCGGTGGCGGGCCATTGCGCCTGGTGGGCAACACCGTCGCCCACCTGTATGCCTCGGGCAGCGCGACCGCTCCGCACGTCGTGACCGCCCACAGCGTGGCCCTCGGGGCCAACGGACCGGCCCGCGCCACCAGGACGCCGGCCGGCAGCGCAAGCCCGACCGTCCGGCCGAACGTGGCCCCGAATCCCGTCCAGGCCACGCTGACCGCGGCCCCCGACCATCACCTGGCCGGCTTCGCCGGCCTGGGCCAGGCCGACCAGGCCAGCCCGTCGGCCGAGCCGGCCGAGTCGACGATCGCCGCCGGGCCGGACCAGACCGTCCAGTTCGCCAACCTCGAGATGCGGATCACCGACCGCGCCGGAGCCTCGCTCGGGACGAGCTCGATCCCGTCGTTCTTCGCGGTCACCGCCGGCTTCTTCGACCGGGACCCGCGGATCGTGTACGACAGCCTGCACAGCCGATTCGTCGCGGTCGAGACCAGCTGGGACTGCTCGATCGGCGAGTTCCCAGGCGATCCGGCGATGTTCGGCCACGGCTACCTCGACCTGGCCGTCTCGCGGACCGACGACCCACGAGGGACCTGGGACCTGTATTTCTGGGGCTACGACGACCTCGTCCCGTCCGACCCCTCGGTCGGCACCTCGACTGACAAGCTGGCCGTCTCCGACGACCTGCTGGCGATGACCCACGGCGATGGCGGCGGTGGCGCGACCTGCGCCGACCCGGCGTCGCTGACGGCCTATGCCGGCGATCTCCAGGTCGCGGCCTGGAGCGACGCGATCGCCAACAAGGTCCAGACGTTGCCTTCGACCGAGTTCGCCGGCGGGCCGCCGGCCACGGTCGTCGGGCTGCGGGCCGTCGTCCAGTCGCCGGCCACCTCGGCGACCCTGTACGTTGTCGCTCGCTCGGTGGTCGACGACGGGATGGGCACGGTGCCCGACGACGTCGTGGTGACCACCTTCGGCGGCCTGCCCAGCAAGACCTCGAACGTGTCGATCAGCGCCAGCTGGGACCTGACCAAGGACGGGATCGTCGCGCCCTTCGCCGATCCGCCTGCGCCCCACCAGCCCGGATCGCCGGCGACCATCGTCAATGCCACCAACGGCAACATCGAGTCGGCGATCTGGCAGGGCGGCCGGCTGGCCTGGGCGACCACCTTCCCGTGCACGCCGAGCGGCGATAGCACCCAGCGCGACTGCGTCCGGCTGACTGAGGTCAACACCAGCAGCGCCGCCTTCCCGACACCGGACCCGACGGCCAGCCAGGACCTGCTGATCGCCCGCAACGGCTTCGACAGCTACGTCCCCGGGATCGCCTTCGCCGGTGACGGCACGCTCGACGTGGTGTACACCCAGTCCAACGGCAGCGGCTCGAACTTCCCGGCGTCCTATGAGCAATACCACCGCTCGACCGACGCGGCCAACACGCTCAGTGCGCCGGTCCAGATCGCGGCGGGCAGCTCGACCTACAGCGGCAGCGCTTGGGGTGCCTACCAGGGCCTCGCGCCGGATCCGCAAGTGCCGACGTCCGTCTGGCAAGCCGGCGCGTTCGCTACCGGCAGCGGGCGCTGGGCGACCTTCGTCGACCAGCTGGGCAGCACGACCGGCGGCACCTACTTCCCGATCGTCCCGGTTCGGGTCCTCGACACCCGGGGAACCGGCTCGGGCGGGCTGTCGGACGTGTCCGGCAAGTTCATCTCCAGCCATGCCCGGACGTTCCAGGTGGCCAACCTCGGGGCGATCCCGCCCGGGGCCGTGGCCGTCACCGGCAACCTGACCGTCACCCGCCAGACGAAGGCTGGCTACGTGTCGCTCACGCCGACACCCCAGAACAGCCCGACCTCATCGACCCTCAACTTCCCGGTCGGCGATAACCGGGCCAACAACGTGACCGCCTCGCTGTCGAGCACAGGCACGCTGTCGGCCACCTACGTCGGAGGCACTGGCAGCACCGACCTGCTCTTCGACGTGACCGGCTACTTCCTGGCCAACGACACGGGCGCCACGTACCACCCGGTCGCCCCGGCCCGCCTGATCGACTCCCGCAACGGCACGGGCATGCCGGGCGGGGGCGGCGGCGGCCCCGGCGAGGCGGCCAAGTTCCAGGCCGGCGTGCCGGTGACCTTCACCAACTTCGACGGTTGCATCAACGGCAACATCTCGCCCTGCTATCCGATGGCCGCTACGGCGATCACCGCCAACCTGACGGTGACCAACCAGACCAAGGCCGGCTACATCTCGATCACGCCCGACCCGACCAGCATGCCCGTCGTCTCGAACCTGAACTTCCCGCTCAATGACAACCGGGCCAACGGCGTGACGATCGCGGTCAACTCGAGCCATTCCTTCGCGATCGTGTACATCGCCCCGGCTGGCGCGACCGCCGACGTGATCGTCGACCTGACCGGCTACTACCTGCCCGACCTGACCGGCCTCCATTTCTACCCGCTCAACCCGGGCCGGGTGATGGATACCCGGCCGGCGATGGCCAACTCCGGGCTGACCGGGGCGTTCGTCGCCTCGACGCCGCGGCAGCTGCCGGTGGCCGGACACTGGGCCGTGCCCGCCGACGCGGAGGCGATCACCGGCAACCTGACCGTGACCGGCCAGACCGCTGCCGGCTATGCCTCGATCACGACCGCCTCGGATCCCAATCCGGAAACCTCGAGCATCAACTTCCCACTGGCAGACGACAGGGCCAACGGGGTGACGGTCCCGCTCAACGACCTCGGGGGACTGTGGCTGGTCTATCACGCCGGGACGGGCAAGAAGACCGACCTGATCCTTGACGTGACCGGCTACTTCCGCTAGGCGCGACGCCGTTCGGCGCTGTTCGGAGCTCAGCCCTCGGCGGCGAGCAGGACGGCGCCGACCAGGACCAGCACGGCCAGGCCGATCCGGGTGCTCGCGTCGCGCCGGGTGGTTGCCTCCTTCATCCGGAAGGAGCCCCAGCCGCTGATCAGGACGATCGCCGATTCGCGGAGCGGGGCGACAGCGGTGAGCGGGGCGAAGCGGTACGCGATCAGCACGAACAAATAGGCGGCGACGGTGATCAGGCCGCCGATCCCGGCCCGGACCCAGGTCCGTCGGAGCAACTGCCCGAGCACGCCGGGCCGGGTGGCCTGGGCCGCGTCGTCCGCCTCGTCGCCCGCCGGCTCGTCCCCGGCGGCCGGCGGATCACCCTCCGCCGCGCGGCGCCGGTCGCGGCGCACGGCCAGGCCGATCCAGCTGAGCAGGAAGATGGTGGTGAACGTCCACAGCATCGCCGCGTAGAACAGCGGATCGACCAGCCGGGCGCCCTCCCGGTCGACGGCCGAATACGACGCGATCGTCACCCCGGTGAGCAGCGCGAAGCCCGCCGCCTGCTGGACCGCGCGCGGCAGGCGGCTGCCGCGCCGGAAGATGGCCCATGGCTTCTGGAGGCCCAGGATCCCGATCAGCAGCAGCCCGACGCCAATCCAGCCGGCCAGCTCGAGCCGCTCCCCCAGGATCACGACCCCGAAGCCGACCGAGAGCACCGGAGCCGTGCCCCGGGCGATCGGATAGACCAGCGACAGGTCGCCCCGCCGGTAGGCGGCCGACAGGAAGATGAAGTAGGCCGCCTCGAGCAGCCCCGACAGGATGGCCAGCCGCCAGGCGTCGGCCGGAATCGCCGGTCGATCGCTGATCCACCAGCCGATCAGGGCCAGCGGGATCAGGGCGGCCGCCCCGACCAGCATTCCCCGCCCCGCCGTCCGGAGCGGATCGCTGGCCGTCTTGAGGAGCACGTTCCAGGTGGCGTGCATCAGGGCTGCGATCAGCAGCAGGAGGAGAATCGCCGGCGGCACTCAGGACCGCCGGCTGGTCGCGCGGCGTGGTTCGGCAGGCGGCAGGCCGCCTTCGGCCATCTCCTTGAGGATCCGCAGGTGGGTCTCGACGATGCCCGCGACCGAGCCCCGGCCCAGGGCGATCACCCGCCCCCGCCAGCGGCCTGAGGTGCTCAGGGCGGCCGTCCCGGCCACCCGGGTGCCGCCGGCGACCTCCTCGAGGAACCAGCCCCGCTGGAGGCGGATCCCGTCACCGACCAGGATCAGCTGGAACCGGGCGCTGGGTCGGGCCTCGAGGCTCTCCAGCCGGACATTGGCCACCAGGAGGCCGATCCGCAGGCGGGCCGAGCGGGTCGCGCCGGCCGCCGGCCAGCTCGGTGCGGCGGGGCCGAGGCGGAGCTCCGGGAAGAGCGCGTCCTGGGCGGCCGGGTCATGGAGCGTCGCCCAGACCGTCCGAACGGGGACCTGGATGTAGGTGAGGCGTTCGAGCACGCCGGGCGGTGGCGCGGGGCGCGGAACCGGCATCTGGGCCTGGCTACGCCCCGATCGGGTGCCAGACCGTCTTCATCTCCAGGAAGGCGGCGATCCACTCCGGGCGCTGGGCAGCCCGGTCATCGGTCCAGTCGAATCCGGCGTCGCTGATCCCCTTCGGGCGGCGCGCGATCCGCTTGATCGACTCGGCGGCCGAGACCTCGACCGCGACCTGCTGCTCGGCGGCGACGCCCCAGGTGTCGACGGCATCGACATCGACATGCGCGGCGAGGACGGGCACCAGCTCCTGCTTGAGGCCCGTCAGCAGGTTCGCGACGCCACCCGGGACGTCGCTGGTGGCCAGGACCTCGCCCAGGGTCACCAGCGGCAGCGGCCGCGTCTCCGACGCGAGGACGACCACCGCGTTGCCCGAGACGAGGATCGGCGCCAGCCGGCTGACGAGCCCCAGCAGCGAGCTCGACTCCGGCGCCACGAGGCCGACGACACCCGTCGCCTCGGGGATCGTGAAGTTGAAGTACGGCGCGGCGACCGGGTTGGACGAGCCCAGGACCTGGGCGATCTTGTCGGCCCAGCCGGCGTACCAGACCCAGCGGTCGATGGCGTGATCCACGAGCGTCCCCGCCCGCCGGCTCGAGAGGCCCTCGGCCGCGGCGACCTCGGCCACGAACTGGTCGCGCCGGCCCTCCATCAGCTCGGCCACCCGGTACAGGACCTGGCCGCGGTTCATGGCCGTGCGCGCGGCCCATGGCTCGAAGGCCTTGCGCGCCGCCCGGACCGCATCGCGGAGGTCCTTGCGCGACGCCCGGCTGGCATTGGCCAGCTCTTCGCCCTTGGGGTTCGTGACCAGGTAGGTCCGACCCGACTCGGAGCGCGGGAAGGCGCCGCCGATGTACAGCTTGTAGGTCTTGCGGACGTCGATCCGCTCGGTGCCGCCGATCCGCACGCTGGGCATCAGCGGTCCTCGAGCCGGAGGTAGGCCTGCAGCCCGGGCAGGCCGCCTTCGCGGCCGTAGCCCGATTCCTTGTAGCCGCCGAACGGCGACGTCGGATCGAACTTGTTGAAGGTGTTCGCCCACACCACGCCGGCCTTCATCCGCTTGACCATCATCAGGATCCGCGAGCCCTTGTCGGTCCAGATCCCGGCCGACAGGCCATAGGGCGTGTTGTTGGCCTTCTCGATCGCCTCCTCGGGCGTCCGGAACGTGATCGTGGACAGGACCGGCCCGAAGATCTCCTCGCGGGCGATCCGGTAGCTCTGGGCCACGTTCGTGAACAGCGTCGGCCGGAAGAAGAAGCCCCGCCCGGGCAGCTCGCAGGCCGGCTGGTAGAGCTCGGCGCCCTCGGCCACGCCGGCCGCAACGAGCTCGGTGATCTTGTCCAGCTGGGCCCGGCTGTTGATCGCCCCGACGTCGGTGTTCTTGTCCAGCGGATCGCCCACCCGGATCGTCGACAGGCGGTCCTTGAGCTTGGCGATCAGCAGGTCGGCGATCGACTCCTGGACGAGGAGCCGGCTGCCGGCGCAGCACACCTCGCCCTGGTTGAAGTAGATCCCGTTCACGATGCCCTCGACGGCCTGGTCCAGGGGCGCGTCGTCGAACACGATGTTGGCGGCCTTCCCGCCCAACTCGAGGGTCAGGGCCTTGCCCTGGCCGGCGATGCCCTGGGCGATCTTGCGACCGACGGAGGTCGAGCCGGTGAAGGCCACCTTGTCGACGTCGGGGTGGGTGACCAGGGCCATCCCGATCTCGCCCGGCCCGGTGATGATGTTGACGACCCCCGGCGGCAGGTCCGCCTGGCGGCACAGGTCGGCGAACAGGAGGGCAGTCAGCGGCGTGGTGCTCGCCGGCTTGAGGACGACGGTATTGCCGGCGGCCAGGGCCGGGGCAATCTTCCAGGCCAGCATCAGCAGCGGGAAGTTCCAGGGGATCACCTGGGCGGCGACCCCGAGGGGCCGGGCGACCCGGCCCGGGAAGGCGTAGTCGAGCTTGTCGGCCCAGCCGGCGTAGTACCAGAAGTGGGCCGCCGCGAGCGGCACGTCGACGTCGCGCGACTCCTTGATTGGCTTGCCCGAATCGATCGATTCAAGGACGGCAAACTCACGCGAGCGCTCCTGGAGCAGGCGGGCGATCCGGAAGAGGTACTTCGCCCGCTCCCGGCCGGGCAGCCTGCCCCACGACTTCGACTGGGCCTGGCGGGCGGCGCGGACGGCGCTATCGACGTCGGCCTCGGTCGCCCGGGCGATCTCGGCCAGCGGCTCCTCGGTCGAGGGATCGATGGTGGTGAAGGTCAGGCCGTCCGAGGCGGGGACGTCCTTGCCGCCGATGAACAGGCCATAGCGCTCGCGGATCGTGACGATCTCGCGCGACTCGGGCGCCGGGGCGTAGTCCCAGGGAATCGCCTGGCCGTCGCCCAGGCCCCAGCTGTTCGGGGCTCCCCCGTTCTTCGGGACGGTGGCGCGAACCGCCGCGCCCGGTTTTGTCTCGGTGGCCATCGCGGCCATTATGGCATTCGCCTCGAGCCCGGCCGCCGTCCGGTCCCGTGTGGGCCGCCTCGGCCACGATCGCCCCTTCGTTGCCGAGCCCCCGGTGCCCGTTGCGGGCGCCATTGCCAGCCCCATTGCCAAAACTCGACTCGACGCGGGCGTATGGTCGAACCTGGACCGCGAATCCGGCTCGGCAGCGCCGAAACCAATGGCTTCGTGCACGCGGCGCTGCACCTCGAGAGCCGATCGGGGTTGAGCAAGCCCGTTTCCCGACCATAGGCGCGACTTGCCGCGGATTCTGGCAGGGTCGGACTCTGGCGCCCAGCCTCCTGCTGCCGCTACCGATGTAAGATCCAGGGACAACTGAATACGCCTCCGGGGAGCGCCAACGCGCTGAGAGTGTGGTCCGACCACAGACCCGCCGAACCTGATCCGGCTGACACCGGCGTAGGGAGCAGGCCAACCGTCGACTCGACGCCGTCCCGTTCAGACCCGGGGCGGCGTTCATCGTTTCGAAGCATGTCGTTCGAACTGGAGTCACGGTCAAGATGTCTCTCAATTCCCGTCGAATCTGGTCGCTTGCGGCCGTCGTCGCGCTGCTGGCCGGCGCCTGCTCGAGCGGATCGAGCCCCGTTCTGACGGTTGCACCGAGCCTCGCCCCGGCCAGCCCCGCCGGTTCGGGGATCGCCTCTTCGGCGCCCACAGCCTCCCCGTCGGCCACGCCGCCGCCGCCGACCGCGACGGTGACGCTCGCCCTCGACTGGACCCCGAACACGAACCACACCGGCTTCTATGTCGCCCAGTACAACGGCTGGTATGCCCAGGACGCGATCGACCTCCAGTTCATCCCGTACGCCAGCGCCAATCCCGAGACGCTGGTCGGCGCCGGCCAGGCCGACTGCGGAATCAGCACCGAGGAGGGCGCCACGTTCGCGATCGCGGCCGGCGAGAAGGAACAGTCGGTGATGGCGATCCTCCAGCACACCGCCAGTGAGATCGCCGTGCTCGCCAGCGGCCCGATCCTCCGGCCGCGGGACATGGACGGCAAGGTCTACGCCGGTTTCGGCTCGCCCCAGGAAGGTCCCCTGCTCACGGCCGTGATCAAGGCCGATGGCGGCAAGGGCGACTTCACCACGGTCACCCTCGACACCGCGGCGTATGAGGCCCTCTACGCGGGCAAGGCCGACATGGCGATCACATTCAGCGCCTGGGAGGCGATCGAGGCCCAGGAGCGAGGGATCGCCCTGCGGACCTTCTCGTTCCCCGACTACGGGCTGCCCGACGAGTACGCCGTGGTCCTCGTCTGCAACAACGCCTGGCTCGCGGCCAACGGCGACGTCGCCCGGCGCTTCCTGGCTCAGACGGTGCGCGGCTTCGAGCTCGCCGCGTCGGACCCCGCGACCGCCTCGACGGAGCTGATCGCGGCAAACCCAGGCGTCTTCGACGCGAATCCCAAGCTGCCGGTCGACAGCGCCAACTACCTGGCCGCACAGAAGCTGTACCTGGACCCGAACGGAGTGGTCGGTCCGGAGACCCTCGCCACCTGGAATGGCTACTCGGGCTACCTCTACAGCCTGGGCGTCCTGGCCGGGTCCGACGGCAAGCCGCTCAAGGCGCGGCCCGACTTCTCGACCTACTTCACGAACGCCTACCTCCCTTCGGTGCCGTGAGCCCCGTGCCGTGAGCCCGGCGCCGTGAGCGCGCTTCGACGGGCCGCGCCCAGCCTGATCGTGGTGGTCGCGATCCTGCTCGCCTGGGAGATCGCAGCCCGGGTGCTGGCGATCGACCCGATCGTGCTGCCCGCCCCGAGCCGGATCATCTCGGCGCTCTGGGATGCCCGGGGAGCAGCCACTAGCCACACCCTGACGACCGCGTCGGAGACGGTCGTCGGGTTCGGCGTCTCGGTCGTGTTCGCCGTGCTCGCCGCCCTGGCCATGGACTCGATTGGCTGGGTTCGGCGGGGGATCTACCCGCTGCTCGTCGCCAGCCAGACGATCCCGATCGTGGCCGTCGCGCCGCTGCTCGTGATCTGGTTCGGGCTGGGCCTGACGCCCAAGATCCTGGTCGTCGTCCTGGTCACGTTCTTCCCGGTGACCGTCGCCCTGCTCGACGGCCTGGCCGGCACGTCGCGCGACGCGACCAGCCTGCTCCAGACCTTCGGCGCGAGTCGCTCCCAGATCCTGTTCAAGCTGCGCCTGCCGGGGGCCCTGCCGTCGTTCTTCACCGGGCTCCGGATCGCCGTCACCTACGCGGTGATCGGGGCGATCTTCGGCGAGCAGGTGGGGGCCGTGAATGGGCTGGGGATCTGGATGATCCTGAGCAAGAATCTGTTCCGGACCGACCTCGTCTTCGGGGCGATCCTGGTCACGGCGGTCCTGACCCTCGTCCTGTGGCTGCTGGTCGGGGTGGCCGAGCGGCTGACGATCCCCTGGTATCGGGCGGCCCGTCGAACCGAGGGCTGATGGCGGGGCGGCGGCTCGCGATCGCCCAGGGCGATCAAAACCGCGGAATCAAGGCACCGGAGCGGCCCGATGGATCGCCATTTCGGGGGATCCATCGGCTGGGGCGATCAGATCCCGGGAACCCGACCCGCGTGCGACTTCCGGACCGCTCGATTGGGCCGTTTTGATCGCCTGGGGCGATAACGCAACGGCGGTCCGTGGGTCCCTGAGAGCCCTCACTCGGCCTGGCCTGGACAACCAGATGGATCGTCTCGTCCGCGCTCTGGGCTTGACCCTGCTCCATCGATCGTCGGCCGGGGCCTGCGTTCGGGGAGTCTCCTCGACCTGAAACGGACAGACTGGCCCGTGTTCGACTGCTGGGCGATCGCAACCGGCGGCCGATGATCTCGCTGACTGGGTCGGTTGGATGGAACTCTGTCCGATGTCTGAGCGTCGAGAGGGACGATGAAGAGCTCGGTCGAATGAAGGCCAGACTGCTCGTTCTGGTGTTGGTATTCGTCGGCGGCTGCAGTGGTCCGGTGGGCGGTGCCCCGACGCTCGATGGGACCCCCGCGGTCACTGACACCCCCACGACAAGCATCGCTGTATCCACCCACGTCCCAGCGACGGGTCCGACGACGCTCGCGTCGATTCCGCCGGGGAGCGAGGCGGCCATCACGGCTCGGTATCCAGACGGCCTGCCTCAGGCGATCGACGGCGCCCCGGTCCTGCGGGGTGCAACGGCCCTCGGTCATGCCCAGTCGGCTGCCGACGACACGCCGTTCCTGGTCGCCGGCTGGGTGACTTGGGTCCCCGGCGCACGAAACTGCCCCTTCCTCGCGGCAGGGACGACGTCCTGGTTGCGCGACTGCGGGCGCCCGGGGCTCGGCGACCTGGCCGGCAGCCAGGATCCGGCCCTCACTGACGCGATCACGTTCCGCTTCGTCCTCGACCGGGTCTCGACTGGACCGATCGTGGCCCAAGTTCGCGTACACGACCCGCGCGCCAGCACCTGCGGCTCGGCCGCGGCCCAGTGCGATCGGATGATGGTCGTCCTCGGAATCGTCTGGACAGGCGACGCTGCAACCGCGTCGCGACCGCTCTCGATCAATGCGGTCGAGCTCGCCCTTCGCAGCCTGCACGCGTCGGCGGCCATCGTGCCGCGTGCATCGGACCGGTCGTTCCAGTGCGCCAACGACCTTGACGGCGCGGACATCTACTTCCTCGCCGCTCCATCTCGCGTCTGGCCGCTCGTGACGGCCATCGAGATCGAGCCGTCGGTCGCCGCCAGCCAGCGCGCGCTGCATGTGCCGGCTGGCGCGTCTGGGGCGCGTACCAGCTCGGCTCTGGCCTCCACTGGGTTCAGCCGGACGTCGTCCGGATCGTGGAGCGAGGAGTGCCGCTGGCTGGCCGTCTCGAACGTGGCCGTCGTGGTCCGGACCCATGATCGGCCGACCGGCGCCGATCGCGTCTTCCTCGACCGGCTCGCCGCCGCGCTCGAGCGCGCCGCGTCAGGTGTCTAGTCCGAATCGTCCCGTCCGCGAGGTCCGCGCCATCCCGGACGGCTCATCTCCCGGGGCAATCAAGACGGTGCAAGAAGGGCGGGTAGGCGGTCGATCCGACCCGCTCTGCATTGATCTCATCGACCTGGGCGATCAAAACACGGGAATCGGGCCTCGGAAGCACGCCGGCACAGGTCGAATCGGCCGTTTTGATCGCCTGGGGC
>DATGGC010000262.1:0-9775 GCA_035308745.1 Candidatus Limnocylindrales bacterium
GGCGTCGCCGCGGTACTCGACGCCGCGTGCCCAGGCCCGGAAGGGCCGACTCGAGAAGTCGATTCGCTCGACGTCGACATCCACGATGCGGCTGCCGAACCGCTCGGCCTGGGCCCGGAAGCTGGCCATCAGCTCGGGACCCTGGATCCCGTCCGGGAAGCCCGGGTAGTTCTCGACGTCGCTGGTGATCATCAGCTGGCCGCCCGGGGTCGAGCCGCCCAGGACGATCGGCTCCAGGTTGGCCCGCGCGGCGTAGATCGCGGCGGTCAGGCCGGCCGGGCCGGAGCCGAAGATCAGGACCTTGCCGCTGACCGGCTCGCCCGGGGTTCCGAGGGCGATCTCCGGACTGGCGCTGATCGAAAGGGCCGGGGCAAAGGCAATCGGGGCGCTGCCGAAATCGATCGTCGTGGCGGGCACCGAACGGCCCGTTTCGTCTTCTGTCATGCCCTCATCCTACCACTCGCCCGATACTCCCTGGGGGTATCCGTCGCCACGCCTAGAGGTCCCGGACCTGGCTGATCACGTCGCGTCCGATCGCCTCGAGCGGGCTGAGCTGCTCGACGTCCGCCAGGCTCATGATCACGTGCTGGACGCCGGCATCGGCCAGCTCGCCGAACTGGTCGACGATCCGGCCCGGGGCCGTGCCGCCGCTCGAATCGCGGGTCCGGACCCGGATGTCGACGAGATTCGTCCGTTCGATCTCGTCGTAGTCGCGGCCGATCCGCTGGCAGTGCTCGCGCAGCACCGCGAACTTGTGGGCGACCCGCGGTCCATCGCCGAAGACGTTCGTCGCATCGGCGTACTGGGCCACCAGGCGCAGCGTCTTCTGCTCCCCGCCACCGCCGATCATGATCGGGGGATGAGGCCGGGTCAGGTTCTGCGGCGAGTTGAGCAGCCGGCTGGCCTGGTAGTGGCGGCCTGCAAAGGCGCCCTCCGTGCCGCGCTCCCCGGCCCACAGGGCGTGGGTGATCTGGAGCATCTCCTCGAGCATCTCGAAGCGGATGCCGAGCGGCGGCATCGGAAAGCCGAGGCCTCGGCTCTCCTCTTCGTTCCAGGCCGCGCCGATGCCCAGCCAGGCCCGGCCGCCGGACAGGACGTCGAGGGTGGTGGCCGTCTTGGCCCACAGGCCGGCGGTCCGGTAATGGATGCCGCCGACCATCAGGCCCAGCCGGGCCCGGGTCGTCAGGCCGGCCAGGAAGCCCAGCGTCGTCCAGCCTTCGAGCATCGGGTCGGTCGCCGGTCCGACGCCCCGGATCTGGAAGAAGTGGTCCATCACCCAGATCGAATCGAAGCCGGCATCCTCGGCCGTCCGGGCAATCCGTCCCAGGGTGGGCCCGATCTCGGCCGGTCCGCCGGGCCATTTGAACGCGTCGATTTGGAGACCGATCTTCACGCTGAGCTCCCTCCGGGCGGACCGCCTGTCCGCCGCGAGAACGCAGCGTAACGGCCGCTGCGGAAACTAGCGGAAGAGATCCCACTCGGACGGGATCAGGGCATCCCGGATCGTCGCCTCGCCACGGACCGGATGGGCGCCCCGGACGATGGCCACCGGACGCCCAGCGATCTTGCCCAGGGTCAGCTCGGCCGCGCTGGCGATCTCGTCGGCCACGGCCCGGACCGTCGAGCTCATCGTTCGGCCGTCGGCGTCCACCGTGCCGCGGAGGTCCTCGAGGGGCAGCATCCCGGCGATCCCGATCGCGACGTCGACGATGCCCCAGCGCCATGGCCGGCCGAAGCTGTCCGACACGATCACCGGCACGTCGACCCCGGTCTGGGCCGCGAGCCGGGTCCGCAGCTCGGCGGCGGAGCGATCCGGGTCGTTGGGCAGGAGCGTCACGATCGAGCCGCTGGCCGGGCCCACGTTCGACGCGTCGATCCCGCCGTTGGCGCACACGAAGCCGTGGGCCGTCTCGGTGATCAGGACCCCGTTGGCCATCCGGACCACGCGCCGCGCCTCGCGCAGGACCACCTCGATCTGGCGCGGGTCGCGCTGCCAGCGCTCGGCAAACTCGACGGCTTCGGGTCGCGGCTCGATCCCGGTCAGGTCGACGATCGCGCCCTCGGCCTTCGACACGATCTTCTGGGTGACCACGATCACGTCGTCGGCGCGCAGGGGCAGGAATGCTGGCTCGCTGGCGGCCAGGCGCTCGATCGCCGCGCCGATCAGGGCGGCCAGGTCGTCGCCCGGGCGGATCTCGGGGATGCCCTCGAGGGCGACCACCGCCAGCTGGCCGGCCGCCGCGGGATCAGCCGCCATGGGCCGGGTCGAGCAGGCCGCGCTCCTCGGCCAGGGTCAGGTCCTCGGGCAGGTCCAGGTCGAGCGACAGCGGACCGTCGACCTCGAGGCTGAGCGCATCGACTGCCCGGGCCGCCGCCTCGTGGGCGACCCGGCTGTCGGTCCCGAAGGCGAACCGGATCGCGCCGGGCGGGCTGAGCAACAGGGCGTTCGTGCCTCGGCCGTGGCGGTCGGGGACGACGACCACGATCGCCCGCCGGGCCGTGGCGGCTGCCGCGGCGGTCTCCACGATCTCGCCGATCGAGGTGTCGCTGACCGAGGGCAGGTCGGCGGCCAGGACCAGGATTGCGGTCGCGCCGCCCGCGATCGCGTGCACGACGGCCTGCTCGAGACCCTCGTTCAAGCCCTCACCCTGCTGGCGGAGGGGTTCGGCCCCGGCCTGGCCGGCGAGCTCCAGGATCGCCGGGTCTGGGCTGACCACGAGGATCGAGGCGATCTGGGGCACGAGGCCGGCCGCGGCGATCGTCCGCTCGAGCAGGAGCCGAACCAGGTCCTGGCGCTCCTCGGCATCGAGCGCGCCGCCCAGCCGGCTCTTGGCGCCTTCGAGCGAGCGGACCGGGATGACCGCGACCAGGCGGCCGAGGTCGGCTCCGACCGGACGCGCGGCGCGATCGGCACGCATCAGCGCCGCACCGGGGCGAGGCTCGCCGCGAAGTCCAGGACGGAGGCCGCCACCCGGGCGCGGCTCGGGTCGTCGACCATCAGGGTGTCGGTCACCAGCACCCGCAGGCCGAGCGCTTCGATCGCCGGTGCAAGCCCAGCATCAACGGGATCGATCATGAATCCGGTGGCCAGCCCGGCATACAGCCGGGCGACGCCGAGGGCGCTCGAGTCGTGGCCGAGCGACGCCAGCATCCGGTCGGCCGGACCCTTGAGTGCTCGGCCACCGATGATCCCGGAGACGGCCACGACCGGCACGCCCCGCTCGACCGCCCGCTTGATCGCCGCCGTCAGCCCGTCGACGGCCAGGATCGGGCCGATCGACACGATCGGGTTCGACGGCGCCAGGACGATGGCCGTGGCGGCCTCGATCGCCTCCGCCACGGGCACGCTCAGGCTCGCGGCCTCGATCCCGCGGAGGCGCACCGCGAGGACCTCGGGCTCCTGGTGACGATGGACGAAGTACTCCTGGAACTCGAGCCAGCCGTCGCCGGTCAGGACCTCGGTCCGGACCGGGTCGTCGGACATCGGCAGGATCGCGGCGCCGATTCCCAGCGAGCGCTGCAGCCCGAGATTGGCCTCGGTCAGGCTTGCCCCCGCCCGGATCCGGGCCGTCCGGACGATGTGCGCGGCCAGGTCCCGGTCGCCCAGCCCGAACCAGGTCGCTTCGCCGTAGGCGCCGAGCTGGACCATCGCAGCCGACGTGTCGTCCTCGATCCCCCAGCCGAACGGGCCTTCGATGCCGGCCAGGGTGTACAGCACCGTGTCGTGGTCCGGGCAGACGAGCAGCCCATGGCGTTCGAGGTCATCGGCCGTGTTGACGACAACGGTCAGGGCGGCTCCGAGGTGGGCCTGGAGGCCATGGGCCAGCCGGGCTCCGCCGACGCCGCCGGCGAGCTCGACCACCCGCCCGGTCGGCCGGCTCACGGCAGGGCGTCGAGCTCGGCGCGGACCTCGCCGATGCGCTCGATCGTCTCCTGGTCGAAGGGCGCCGGCATCCGGACCACGACCTCGACCATGCCCAGGTCGCGATACGGCCGCAGCCGCTCGGCAATCGCGGCCGGCGAGCCGAGCAGGTTGGGGATGTCGCCCATCGTCTCGATCTGGTTATGGTCGAGCAGCCCCTGCAGGGCGCGCTCCGCCTCGGCCGGGTCGTCGCGGATGACGATCGGGAAGCTGACCGTCCGCTCGATCAGGCTCGGGTTGCGACCGACGGCGCTGCAATGGGCGACGAGGATCGTGTCCTTGGCCGCGAACTCCTCGGGTGTTCCGCTCGTGTTCCAGGCGTCGGCGTAGGTCGCCACCGTGCGCAGAGTCTTCTTCGGCCCCGAACCACCGATCAGGATCGGCAGGTGGGCCTGGATTGGCGCCGGCGCATGGGCCGCATCCTTGAACGTGTAGAAGCGGCCGGCGTGGTCGATCGTCTCGCCGTCGAGCAGCCGGCGGATCAGCCCGACCGCCTCGTCGAGGCGATCCAGGCGTTCCCCGAAGCCAGCCCCGAAATCGATCCCGTGGGCCTCGTGCTCGCGCTCGAACCAGGCGCCGCCGATCGCCAGGATCGCCCGGCCGTCGCTGATGTGGTCGAGGGTCGCCGCCAGCTTGGCTGTGTGGCCCGGGTTGCGGAAGGTGTTGGCACCGACCATCAGCCCGATCCGGATCCGGCTGGTCAGGGCCGCCCAGGCCGCCAGGACCGCCCAGCCCTCGAAGATCGGCTGGCGCCACGGGCCCTGGATCGCCATCAGGTGGTCCCACGTGTAGACCGCATCCCAGCCCGCTCGCTCGGCGGCCAGGGCCACGCCACGCAGGCCGGGCCAGTCGGTCGCCTGCGACCAGGGCTGGGCGCCGAAGCGCATCGACGCCCGGCTCATGGACGGGCCGTCACGAGTGGAGCTTGGGCAGCACGTCCCGGCCGAAGACGTCGATCCACTCGGTCTGGTTGCGGCCGACGTTGTGGAGGTAGACCTGGTGGAAGCCCATGTCCAGGAACTTCTGGATCTCGGCCCGGTGCCGCTCGGGATCCGAGCTGATCAGCATCCGGCCGGCGAAGTCCTCGGGCCGGACGAGCTTGGCCATCTGCTCCAGGTCATGCGGGCTGCGGATGTCCTGCTTGGGGAACTTCATCCCGCCGTTGGGCCACTCGGTCATCGCGTTGGCCAGGGCTTCCTCGTCGGTCGGCGCCCAGGACAGGTGGAGCTGGAGGATGAACTGGAACTTGGTGGGATCGTTGCCGGCTTCGCGGCAGCCCTCGCGGCACTTCTCGAAGATCATCTCGAGCTTGCTCTCGGGCGCCCCGACGGTGATCAGCCCGTTGGCCATGGCTCCGGTCCGCTTGGCCGTGATCGGCCCGGCCGTCGCGATGTAGATCGGCGGCGGCTCGGCAGGCATCGTCCACAGCCGGGTCGTCTCCATCTTGTAGAACGGGCCGCTGTGCTTGACGTCCTTGCCCGTGAACAGCTTGCGGATGATCTCGATCGCCTCGAACATCCGGGCAATGCGCTCGGGGGTCTCGGGCCAGTAGCCACCCAGGACGTGCTCGTTGAGCGCTTCGCCCGAGCCCAGGCCCAGCCAGTGCCGGCCGGGGTACATCGCGGCCAGGGTGGCCGAGGCCTGGGCCACGATCGCCGGGTGCATCCGGAACGAGGGGCAGGTGACGCCCGGGCCGAGATCGCCCTTGGTCCGTTCGCCGATGGCGGTCAGCACGTTCCAGACGAACGCGGCCTGGCCCTGCTGGGGGACCCAGGGCTGGAAGTGGTCGGCGGCCATCACCCCGTTGAAGCCGGCCGCTTCGGCCGCCGCCGAATAGCCCGTGACCTCCTGCGGCCCGAACTGCTCGAGCATCGCCGCGTATCCGATCTTCGCCTGGGCCATCCCGTCAATCCTCGTGGTAGTAGAGCTTGCTCGCCGCCAGCGACAGCCGGAAGCTGAGCCGTTCCTGGAGCTCGAAACGGCCGTGGATCATCGTCTCGGCGACGTCCGGCTCGTCGGCGTGATAGAGGCGGGCGCTGATCGCGGCATCCGCCTGCCCGATCGCTCCGCCATCCACGCGCTCGATGGTGCCCCGCACCGACATCCAGCGATAGCCGTCCTCGACCGACAGGCTGAGGCGCGGGTCGCGCTGGAGGTTCGTGACCCAGACCCGTCCGGCGGCCCCGTTGAGGACGACCGTATCGCCTTCGATCACGTACCAGATCACGGTCTGGTGGGGGCTGCCGTCGGGGTTGATCGTGGCCAGGCTGGTAAATCGCAGGCCATCGCTGAACAGGGCAAGCGCCGCCGCGCGCGAGCTGGTCGTGGGTGCCTGGGCCATGCCCCGATGGTAGTCGAAGCAACGAATTCGGCGTGGCTGTCAAACTGGCGAACATGCCCCGCGACCGTCAGTCGTCGCTGTACCGAGCGCTCCTGCCGCTGCGCTTCTTCGTCGGCGGGACGTTCCTCTTCGCGGGCATCGACAAGCTCCTCGATCCCGCGTTCCTGCAGGCCAGCGGCCCCGGCTCGATCGGTGAGCAGCTGGCGACGTACGCCCGGATCTCGCCGCTCGCGCCGCTGATCACCGCGGTCGCCCTGCCCGCCCCGCTGCTGATCGGGGTGATCGTCGCCGGCCTGGAGATCGCGGCCGGCCTGGGCGCCCTGACCGGCCTCGTCTACCGCCTGAGCGCCGTCGTGGGCGCCCTCCTCGCCGCGACCTTCTTCCTGACCGCGTCGTGGGCCATCCGCCCCTACTACCTGGGCCCGGACCTGCCCTACCTGCTGGGCTGGATCACCCTGGGCCTGGCCGGCCACGGCGGGCTGTACGTGATCGGCGACGGAATCGAGCGAGCGTTCAGCCTCGCTCCGCGGCCGGCGGACACGACGCCCGCTGCGGCCGACCAGACCCGGCGGGGCCTGCTCCAGCTGGTCGTGCTGGCCGCAGGGTCGCTCAGCGTGGCGGGCATCTCGGGCATGCTCAGCGCGCTGGGACCGGCGTTCGCCTCGGAGCCGGCCGTCTCACCAGGCCCGGTCGCCGGCGGGTCCGGCTCGCCCTCGGGCGGCCCCGGTGCGAGCCTGGGCCACGGCGTGATCGCCATGGTCGCGACGGTCCGGGCGGCCCGCTCGGCGGTCTTCATCGATCCGACCTCCGGCGATCCGGCGGTCCTGGTGGCGCTGCCCGACGGCACGATCGTGGCCTACGACGCGATCTGCACCCATGCCGGCTGCACGGTCAACTTCGACCGCATGTCGGGCAACCTGCTGTGCCCCTGCCACGGCGCAATCTTCGACCCCGCCCATGCCGGCCGGGTGCTCGACGGTCCGACGGACCAGCCGCTGCTCGAGCTGCCGATCCAGATCGACACCGCGACCGGCGCGATCAGCCTGGCCGGCTCGGCCCCGGGATCGTGATCCGGGCGCGGCTCGGGCGGTGCGCCCGGCCTGCCTCGAGCGAACGCGGTGGCCGGGGGTTCTCGTTGGGTCGCCCCAGCAGGTAGCCCTGGCCGAACTCGACGCCCAGGGAGCGCAGTGTCTGGAGCTCGCGCCGGGTCTCGATCCCCTCGGCGATCAGGCGAGCATCGATGCGCCGGCCGAACGAGACGAAGGCCTCGACGAGGGCCTTCTTGGCGTCGTTCGTGGCGCAGCCGTGGACGATCTCGCGGTCGATCTTGATGATCGTCGGCCGCAGGGCGGCGATCAGGGTGAAGCTGGCGTAGCCGGCCCCGGCGTCGTCGATCGCGAAGCCAAAGCCCAGCTTGCGCAGGGCCTTGACCTGGCGCTGGAGCGGGACGATGTCGGCGACCGCCTGCTGCTCGGTGCACTCGAGCGTCACCTGGCGCGGCTGGATGCCCGCTTTGCGGACCATCTCGGCGACGGCTTTGGCCTCGAAATGCGGATCGAGCAGGCTGGCCGGAGTGGTATTGATGGCGACGGCGAAGTGGATCCCCTCGGGGACCGCGTTGGTCGAGATGAGGCTCCCGATCCGGTCGAGGATCTGGCGAACGATGAAGGTGTCCAGCTCGACCGCCCGGTCGGTGGCGATCGCCGCCTCGACGACCGAGGTGATCGACGCCGGATGGCGGGGCATCTTGGGCCGGAACAGGCACTCGTACTCGTGCAGCTCGCCCGTCGCGATCTCGACGATCGGCTGGAAGTAGACCTCGTGGGTCCGGATCGCGAAGAACAGGTTGAGCAGCTTCGACTGGATGTCGTGGACCGTCTGGCTCATCCCGATCCGGTTGCCGATCCCCGACAGCTCCACGGCCGCCGTGAGGGCATAGAGGTATTTCTCGCTCTCGGGCAGGCTGGCGTCGACCTCGACCAGGCCGAATTCGGGGCCGCTCGGCCCGGCGACCTCGGTCGCCAGGTTCTCGGTCAGGTTCTCGGCCGGGGCGATCAGGATGGCCCCGGCGGGAAGCTCGATCAGGCGGCCACCAGGGACGTGCTCGTTCAGGCGATGCAGGAAGCGCACGTCGCGCGACCAGATCAGCCGCTCATCACCCCGCCGCTGGTTTGCGAAGAAGCGCACAGCCCGCCTTGGAGATTTCACCACTCATCGGCCGTGATCCGGCCGCCCCCCGCGCAGCCGCGGGCACGGCCATGATGCGCCCGTGCACCACCGCTTGCGGAGGCGCCAGCGGTACCGGTCGATGGGCAGCCGATCGTACCGGCTGCGCGCTGGCCGCCCGAGCGGGCCGTCGCGGACTAGGCGATTCGCTCCCCGGCCCGAACCGGGACGTCGAGCCGATTCTCGGGCGGCGCCAGGGGGCAGGCCCACTGGGGATCGAAGGCGCACGAGGGCTGGTAGGCAAAGTTGAAGTCCAGGATCAGCATGCCCCGCTCCGGATCGCCGCCGAGATCGGCGCTCTTGGCCGTGTCGAGCAGGTATCGGCCGGCCGCATAGGTTTCGTTACCGCTGGTGGCGTCGCGGAACGGCAGGAACAGCCCGCCCGAGTAGCCCTCCATCCAGAACAGCGACAAGGTCCGTGAGCCGTGGCTGGGGAAGGGGACCTCGACCGATCCGATCCGCCGGAACGAGAGGGTGTCGACGCCGCTGTTCGGCAGGCTGAGCGGCGCCCCAATCGGCGTGGGCGCGGTGAGTGGCGTTGGCGCGGTGAGTGGCGGTGGGGCTGAGCCGGCCCCTGGCGACGAGCCGGCCTCGGGCGCCGGCGCGAGCGGGGTCACGCCGCCCGGGATCGGGGCCGGGGCGCCGGTCGTGACGACGACTTCGAAGCGCAGCGTCGGGTCGTAGTCGAAGTGGCGGGCGCTGAAGTCGCGCCGCTTGTCGGGCGGAACCGGGCTCATCGGATGGTCGCGGTAGAGGCGCTCGCGCTCCTCGCGCCAGACCGTCAGGGCCGCTGCCGGATCGCCGGCACCAAGGCGGCGGACCTCGGCATACAGGTCGCTGACCTGGCGCCGCCAGTCGGCCAGCTGCAGCTCGTCGCCGGGCTTCACGCTCATTCGGGGAGTATCGGCGGTGGTTCGAGGCGCGTCCAGCATTCTGGGAGGTCGGAGCGCGGAAGCCCCTCGGGGCCTTGTGGGTCTCGAAACCGACGATACCGTGCCTCGTGGCGACGTTCGCACCAGGTCCACCGATGGTTGGCCAGCCGAAGGCCCGAGTCGGTGCGGTCGGCCAGCTTGTCTCGCCAAATTCCGTCGGGGGCGGCGGTATGGTCGGATCCGGGCTTCGGGAGTTCGCGTCTGGGCCTGCAACCGCAGGATTCGTGCACGGGATCCGCCGCCCGGGTGGCCGAATCGGCGAAACGGCCCTGCCCTCGACCATCGCGCGGCTGGGAACGGAATCTGGCGAGACCCCGAGGCCCGAGGCAGCGCGAGACGTGGGGGGCCGGGGCA
>DATGGC010000263.1:0-4021 GCA_035308745.1 Candidatus Limnocylindrales bacterium
CAGGCCGGCCGGTGGTCGGTCGACGGCGACGGCCACCTCCACGCTCAGCTGATGGGTCGCGACATGGCCGGCGAGGCCTGGGTGGCCGGCGACACACTGACGATCCAGGAGGATGGCCAGGGCCGCCAGTTCCAGCGCGAGTAGGTCCGCCCGGGTCCGGCCGGGGCCCTAGATGCCGAGTGGGCGAAGCCAGGCCACGCCGACGATCACGCTGACCAGGAACAGCCCGAAGCGGACCAGCCAGGTCAGCCAGTCGCCCTCCGGCTCGGCCACCTGGCGTGGCGCATAGATCAGCATCAGGTAGTAGATCCCGGCGAAGACGCCGAAGATGCCCAGCTCGAGCGCGATCTCCGGGAGGCTCGCGCCGGCTGTCGGGCCGGCTGGGGCGCCGGCCGTCCCGGCAGCGGCGGAACCCGAGCCGACCACCTGGTCGACGACCGACCAGAAGATCCCGCCCGTGGCGAAGATGAACGGCGTCACCAGGATTCGCCGGGTCGAGGTCGGCAGCGCCGGCCAGCGCAGCCGGACGGCGACCAACCCGACGATGGAGCCGATGATCGCGACGTCGACGAGCGGCCCCGACAGGCCCACGCCGGTCGCGCCGACCAGGATGACGAGAAGCAGCCCACCGACGAGCGGCCCGATCGACGCTCGCTGGAGGGGCCCCGGCCCCGCGTCGGCCGGCGCGTCCGAGCGGCCCGTGATCAAGCAGATCAGCGCGCCGGCGGCGCCGACGAGCTGGAGCGAGCCTTCCAGCGGGCGGCCCGGATCGAACGGGCCGGTCGTCGCGTCGACGCGGCCGAAGAGCGGCGCGACCAGGCCGATCCACGCACCCAGGAGCCAGTCCTCGATCCGCAGCCGGGCCGCGAGGCTGGTCAGCCGCGCGGCGAGGGCCGGTCGCTGGGGCGTGATCGTGCTCGGCTCCACCCGGCCAGTATCGCGCTCCGGGCCGGCCGCGCGGACGACCGGCAGATGGGCTACTCGGGCATGGTGCGAAGCGGTGGTATCCGGCCCGCTGCCGGACTCCTAGCCTCAGAGCGTGAGTGGCCTGGATCACGCCGAACCCGCCGAGCTGGGCGGCAGCACCGCCCTGCCCACCGCTTCCGTGCGAGCGGCTGCCAGCCTGAGCTCGCGCCTCCTGCTGTGGATCGGCCTGCCCCTCGTTGGCATCCTGATGGTCCTGACCGCGACCAACCTGAACGGCCAGTCGGCACTCTGGGAGAACGCCCACTGGACCGCGGCAGGCGCCGTCGCCTTCGCCTACCCCGCCCTGCTGGCCTGGCGGGCGACGGGAACCCAGCGCCTGATCGCCACCCTCGTCGCCCTGGGGACCGGCGCCTGGCTGATCGGGCAGCTGCTCTGGGATGGCCAGGTGGCGCTCGGCTTCTACGCCTTCCCGGCCCCGTCGGACCTGGGCTACCTGCTGCTCGCCGCGCCGGTCATCGTCGCGTTCGTGGCCACGATCCGGGGCCGCCTGCCCCAGGCCGAGGAGCTGTCGGTCTATCTCGATGCCGTGGCGATCTTCCTGGCGATCACCGCCCTGATCCTGGCGGTGTACGGCGCCCAGGTGGCGGGGGTGGGAACCCTCGGCGCAGCCGTCGCGCTGGCCTACCCCATCGTCCACCTGGCGACGGCCGGGGCCGGCGTCATCGCCCTCCTGGCCCTGCGCGCGTCACCCCGCGGTGGCGGCTACGTCCTGCTGGCCGGTTTCGCGATCCTGGGCCTGGCCTGGATCGACTGGTTGCGCCAGGCGCTCGTCGTCCAGCCGGCGCCTGGCGCGCTCGGCCACTACTTCTTCTCGGTCGGCATCCTGGCCGTCGGGGTCGGCGGCAGCGACTGGCGGATCGGCGCGGCCGAGAGCGCCCGCTTGCGCCAGGTCGCCTCGATCGTCCTCGGCGCCCTGCCGGTCGCGTCGCTCCTGGTCAGCGCCCTGCTGCTCGTTGGCCGGCACTTGCTCCAGACCGAGTTCGGCTTGGTTGATATCGGGGCCCTGGTCGTGATCGTCCTGGCCGGCTTCCGGCAGACGGTCCTCGTCCATGAGCGGGGCCGGCTGCTCGACGGCTCGCGGACCGCCCAGCACGACCTCGAGGTCGCCCTCCAGCATCGGGCCCAGGCCGACTCGCGCTACCAGGTGCTCGTCGAGCGGGTCCCGGCGGCCGTCTACATCGATGTCGCCGATCCGGACGTCAGCGACGGCGGGCGGCTGGCCTACATGAGCCCCCAGATCGAGGCCATCCTGGGCTATCCCCCGGCCGCGTTCATCGCGGATCCGGAGCTCTGGCCGAGCTTGATCCACCCCGCCGACCGGACCCTGGCGATGGCCGCCTACAGCGACCACTGGCAGACTGAGCGGCCGCTGCGGATCGATTACCGGATGATCGCCTCGGACGAATCGGTGGTCTGGGTCCATGACGAGGCGTACGCGATGCGCGAGGACTCCGACGACGGCATGCGCGTCTCGCAAGGCCTCCTGGTCGACACCACCGAGCAGAAACGACTCGAGGCCCAGCTCCTCCACGACACCCTCCACGATCCCCTCACCGGGCTGGCCAATCGAGTCCTCTTCCGGGAGCATGCCGACCGCGCCCTGGCCCGTTCGCGGCGCCGCCGGACGAGCGTGGCCCTCCTGTTCCTCGACCTGGACGACTTCAAGGTCATCAACGATTCGCTCGGCCATCGAGCCGGCGACCGCCTGCTGATCGAGGTCGCCCGGCGGCTGTCGGCCACGCTGCGGACCGAGGACGTGGCCGCCCGGCAGGGCGGCGACGAGTTCACCGTGCTCGTCGAACGGGTCACGGGCGTCGCCGAGGCCGAGGCGCTGGCGGAGCGGCTGGCCACCGAGCTCAGCCGGCCGATCGAGCTCGAAGGTCGGCAGCTCGTCGTGCGAGCCAGCATCGGGATCGCCCTGGCCGGCGGCAACGAGACCGGAGCCGACGATCTGCTGGCCCATGCCGACGCCGCGATGTATGCCGCGAAGTCCGGCGGCAAGGCGCGCCACGCGGTCTTCGATCCATCGATGCGCGCCCAGGCCCAGAGCCGCCTGGAGCTCGAGGGCGCCCTCCGCTCGGCGATCGAGAAGGAGGAGTTCGACGTCCACTACCAGCCGATCGTGGCCCTGCCGTCGCTCCAGGTGGTCGGCTTCGAGGCCCTCGTCCGCTGGCGCCATCCCGTCCGCGGCCTGATCGCCCCGGACGAGTTCATCCCCTTGGCCGAGGCGACCGGCCTGATCGTGCCCCTGGGCAAGCTGGTCACCGTCGAGGCCTGCCGCCAGCTCCGCGCCTGGCGGCAGAGCGGGTCGGGCCGCGAGGAGCTGACGATCAGCGTCAACGTCTCGCCCCGCCAGGCCGTCGAGCCGGGCTTCGCCGGCCAGGTCAAGGAGATCCTGGCGGCGGCCCGGATCCCGCCCTCGGCCCTGGTCCTCGAGATCACCGAGTCACTGACCCTGCACGAATCGGCGACCAGCGATGGCTCGCTCCGGCAGCTGCGTGACCTCGGCGTGCAGCTCGCGATCGACGACTTCGGGACGGGCTTCTCGGCGCTCGAGTACTTCAAGCGGTTCACGGTCCAGAGCCTCAAGATCGACCGCTCGTTCATCGACGGCCTCGGCCGCTCGCGCGAGGACACGGCGATCGTGACCGCGACCCTGGCCTTCGCCTCGGCGCTCGACCTGCGGGTGACGGCCGAGGGGGTCGAGACCCAGGACCAGCTCGATCGCCTGGTGAACCTGGGCTGCCAGCAGGCCCAGGGCTACCTCTTCTCGCGCCCGGTGCCCGCTGAGGAGGTCCTGGCCCTCCTCGACGCATCGCCCGCCCAGGCCCTGCGCTCAAGTCCGCCCGCCGCCTGAGGACCTGCCCCAGACTAGGCGGGTGTCGATCGCTCGAGGCAGTGCGCCGCCCATCCTCGGCTCGCGGGCGCTGAATCGTGCGCTGCTCGCCCGGCAGCTCCTCCTCGAGCGCGTCGAGCGGCCCGCCGCGAGCACGATCGAGCACCTGGTCGGGATGCAGGCCCAGGCCCCCAACGC
>DATGGC010000264.1:0-2797 GCA_035308745.1 Candidatus Limnocylindrales bacterium
GTGGACGTAGTGCTGCGCCGAGATTCGGGGTCGAATCGGGCGGCTTGGCGCCTCCGACGCAGCGGCTCGTGCACGAGTCGTGCCGCTCCAGGGCCCTCGACCGCTCCAGATCCAGCGGAGCACTACGGGGGCTGATATTCGCCAGTTTCCGAGCCGATCTTGGCCAGTGCTGGCGTCCCGACTGTGCAGGCCCGGGTCCCTGGGGCCTCCGTTCGGCCTCGGTTCTGGCTCGTTCGGCCCGGCTCGGGCCCATTGGGCCTCTGTTGGGCCTCGTTCGCTCCTTGCGCCCACCGATTCCGGGTGCATGGTCAGCCTGAGCACAACGCTCACGTCTAACGACCGGTCGACACCGAATCTGCTCGGGCGCGCCGCGTCCAGAGGATCGGCCGAGCGTGGAGCCGGCTTCAGCCGCCGCCGCGGGGTCCTCCGAACGCGTCGCCGACCAGCGAGTCGGGACGCCTTGTGCTCGCCGTGTTCATGGACTTGGAAACGATCGGCTCAACCGAGCCCGGGACAGTCGGGCCCGGGCACCGAGCCACAGCCCGAACCCAGGCCTTGTCTGTGCTCGCTCCATGAGCATTCCGGGAGGTACGGAGCCGTACGGCAGGCAAACGGGCCCACGATCCACTGGGATCGGCCGGGCCAGGACCCGAGTCGAGGTCAGTCGTCCTCGCGAGCCGGGCTCCCACACAGAACCCCAGGCGCTATCAGCCGCTTTCCCCTTGGAATGCTCATGCAGCGAGCACGCCGATGGCCAAGGTCGGCTCGGCACCTCGGAGGCGGCCGCGAGCCGGAGCGGCGCACCGCCGATCCTGGCCAGTGCTGGCGTCCCGACTGTGGGGCCGAGCGGGCCTCCCGAAGGGGGGCGATCGGGCCTCCTGCCCGCCACGCGGCCGACGGCTCAGTTGCGGCGGGTGGCCGCCAGACGGGGGTCGACCGTGTAGTTGCGCAGCCGGCGCTCGAGCAGGGTGATCTCGCGCTCGATCAGCCGCAGGAGCTCCTCGATCCGATCGACCGTGGTCTCGGCCTCGAGCAGGTCTTGGCGGCGTGGCTGGTCGACCTGGATGATCCCGCTGAGCAGGTGCGACAGGACGGTCGGATCGTCGGGGATCGTGACCCGGACGTCCTCGCCCGACCGGGTCTGGCTGGCGACCACCTCGCCCTCGGTCGACTCGTCGTCCTCGAGGTCGACCTCGACCTGGACGTCGATCTCGGCGCCGTCCTCGCCCTCGGCGGGTTGGAGCAGGCCGAGGTAGCGCACGAAGCGCTGGGTCACCTCGCTCGTCAGCTGCTCGGCCAGCTCCGGGTCGCCGACGGGCTCATCGAGGGTGCTGACGTCGGCCACGAGATACGGCTGGCGGCCGACCGCGACGCTCTCGATCCGGAAGCGGGTGGTACCCACCACGAGCAGGTCGTAACGGCCGTCGCTGTACTTGGAGGCTTCTCGGATCTCGGCGATCGTGCCCACGGTGGCGATCGAGCTGGCGCCCGGTCCAACCTCGCGTCCGTCGCGGATGAGGACGACCCCGAACGGTTCGTCCCGTTCGAGACAGCGCTGGACCATCGCCCGGTATCGCTCCTCGAAGACCTTGAGCGGCAGGGCGACGCCCGGGCAGAGGACGGTGTGCAGCGGGAAGAGGGCGAGCTCCACGGTCAGCTCCGGGGGCCGGATACGGAAACGCCGCCGGGGGACCTCACCGGCGGCGTGGGGCGACTGGCCGTCAGGCCGGCCGGGTCAGTGAGCGCAGCCCCGGGGGGCGCCGCCATCGTCAGCGGTCCGGAAGCTGGAGCCGCAGCCGCAGGCCGCGACCGCGTTCGGGTTGTTGACCGTGAACCCGGCGCCCATCAGGGTGTCGACGTAGTCGATCTGCGAACCACGCAGGAGGTCGATGCTCTTGCCGTCGACGTAGACCTTGACGCCGTTCGCCTCGAGCATCTTGTCCTCGGGCGTCGGGGCATCCTCGATCATCATCCCGTACTTGAAGCCCGAGCAGCCACCGCTGTAGACGTACACGCGCAGGCCAATCTCGGGGCTCGTCTCGGCGGCCGTCAACTCGCGGAGCTTGCTCGCGGCGGCATCGGTGAGGCTCAGCGTTTCGGTCTGGATCTCGAGCATTCGGTCCCTTCCTCTTCGGAGGCGCTGGTGACTGGGCATCGCGCGGCTGGTTGTCGTGCTGCCATCGTACGCATGGCAACGAGTTTCGACAAGCCTACCGCCGAAACCCCTTGGTACCAGGCCCGCGAGCGGGCCTGGGCGTCAGGCGTCGATTCGCTCGACCACGGTCGCGATCCCCTGGCCGACGCCGATGCACATCGTGGCCAGGCCGTAGCGGCCGCCGGTCCGGACCAGCTCGTGGACGAGCATCGTGATCAGCCGGCTGCCGCTCATCCCAAGGGGGTGGCCCAGGGCGATCGCCCCGCCATTCACGTTGACCCGGGCCGGATCCAGGCCCAGCTCGTCGATGCAGGCCAGCGACTGGCTGGCGAAGGCCTCGTTGAGCTCGACCAGGTCGAGGTCGCCGGCTTCGATCCCGGCCCGGGCCAGCGCCTTGCGGCTGGCCGGCACCGGACCGATGCCCATGATCGAGGGCTCGACGCCGGCAACGGCCGTGGAGACGATCCGGGCCAGGGGCTTGAGCCCGAGCTCGCGCGCCCGATCGGCCTCGACCAACAGGACCGCGCTCGCCCCGTCGTTGATCCCCGAGCTGTTCCCGGCGGTCACGCTGCCGGCCGCGCGGAACGCAGGCTTGAGACGGGCCAGTGCCTCAGGGCTGGTGTCGGCCCGGGGATGCTCGTC
>DATGGC010000265.1:0-7297 GCA_035308745.1 Candidatus Limnocylindrales bacterium
CCGCCCTCCATCCCGCGATGGACGCGGCCGTCGAGCATCGCGAGGCACTGGCGGAACGGATTGGACGAGGGCGGTTCGTTGCCCTTGCCTTTGCCCTCCTCGTGAATCCTGTGACGCTAGCGATCGAAGCTTCATCCGACCGCAAGATTGATATCGCGCCGTACGCGATCGGCGGGGTGCTCATTGGGCTGCTCGTGATCGCCCGGCTCGGCGAGGCGCTGCGGACGCTTGGCGAAGGTCTCCGCGAACGAGAATCGCTGCTCGGCCAGCTACGGCACATGGCGTTCTACGACTCCCTGACCGGACTGCCGAACAGGAGTCTCTTTTCAGAGCGCCTCAGCGCCTCGGTCGGGGCCCGCTCGAACGGCGGCCTTCTGGCAACCCTGATGATCGACCTCGACGACTTCAAGGTCGTCAACGACACCCACGGCCACGAGGTCGGCGACGCGCTCCTGGTCGCCGTCGGTGAGCGGCTCCAGAAGGCCGTCCGCGAGGGCGATACCGTCGCCCGGCTGGGAGGCGACGAGTTCGTCATCGCGCTGCCCGGCTGTGCCGATCAGCTCGTGCCGATCCAGGTCGCCCGGCGGATCCTCAAGTCGATCGGCGAGCCGTTCGAGATCGAAGGCCTCATCCTGCAGGTCGCCGCGAGCGTGGGGATCGCGATGGCCGACAACGCCGGCGATTCGGCCTCCGAGCTGGTCCGCAAGGCGGACGTCGCGATGTACGCCGCGAAGGGCCGGGGCAAGGGTCGCTTCGACGTCTTCGAGCCGATCATGGAAGGGGCCGCTCGCTAGCCCTCGGGAAAGAACCGCGGCAGGAGCGCCCGGTTTGCCTCGAGCAACGCCTCGAGGAGTGGCGACGCGACTCCAGCGGGCACCAGCGGGTTCGCGCTGAGCGCGTCCAGGGCCTGTGACCGATCCCCCGACAGGGCGGCCCGAATCGTCAGCCGCTCGTATGCCTTCACGCGCAGGACCAGGTCGAGCATCTCGGGATGGAGCGCTGCCTGGCGGAGCGGGATCGGCCCGTCGCGGGTGATCCGGGCGGGGACCTCGACCACCTCGTCGTCGGCGATCCCGGGCAGCGCCCCGGCGTTGCGCACGTCGACGACCTGGACGTCACCGGTGCCGGCATGGAGCGACGCGATCAGCTGGACGGCCGCCTCGCTGTAGAAGGCGCCACCGCGCTCCTCGAGCTGTTTGGGCTTCTCCGCCAGGTTCGGGTCGCGATAGCGCTCGAGGAGGTCCTGTTCGATGGCCATCACGTCCTCGGCCCGGGACGTGCCCGTGCGCTGGGCCAGCAGGGCCCCGGCCGTGTCGTCGTAGTAGCGCAGGTAGTAGGACGGGATCGAGGCCAGCGCTCGAACGCGCTCCTCGGTTGAATCTACCTGGGCCGCCAGCCCGGCAGCGTCGGCGGCGATCAGCCCGGGCAGGACGTCGGTGCCGTCGAGGCACACGCCGCGCACCCAGGACAGGTGGTTGAGGCCGCTGTGCTCGAGCTCGACGCGCTCCGCCGCGACGCCCAGGCGGCTCGCCAGCCAGCGCTGGAGGCCAATCGCCACGTTGCACAGCCCGATCGCCCGGTGGCCGCCGTCGAGGAGGGCCTGGGTCACGATCCCCACTGGATTGGTGAAGTCCACGATCCAGGCACCAGGTGCCGCGAGCCGATCCGCTGCCTCGGCGATGTCGAGGACCACGGGCACCGTCCGGAGCGCCTTGGCGAAGCCTCCCGGGCCGGTGGTCTCCTGGCCGATCGCCCCGAAGCGGAGCGGCAGCGTTTCGTCGATCAGGCGGGTGGCCTGGCCGCCGACCCGGATCTGGAGCAGGACGAAGTCGGCGCCCTCGAGGGCGGCATCGCGCACGGTGCTGGCAACCAGCCGGCCGCCCCAGTCGGCCCGGTCGAGCATCCGCTTGGCCAGCCCGCCGACGATCGCCAGCCGTTCGGCGTCCACATCAAGGAGGACCAGGTCGTCGACCACGAAGCCGTGGCTCCGGTTCGCGAACCCCTCGATCAGCTCCGGCGTGTAGGTGCTGCCACCGCCGACAACGACGACCTTCAAGCTGCTCTCCCAGGCCCCTCGGATGGTATTGACATGGGCATCACGGCGCGGTAATGCTTATAACCTTATCAGCAAGATGCAAGCGCTGAGGACCCCGGTTGGCACGCTTCCAGCTCGAGCCAGGCCCGATCCCGCTCCATCATCAGGTCTACCTCGACCTGCGGGCGGCACTGGACGCCGGTGAGTGGCGGACCGGCGAGCGCCTCCCGCCGGAACGCGACCTGGCCGGCCGCTACGGCTGCAGCCTGATCACCGTCCGGCGCGCCCTGGCCGACCTGGCCCGCGAAGAGCGCCTGGAACGGACCCGCGGCCGGGGCACGTTCGTGACGGCGCCTCGGATCGTGCGCGAGCTGTCGTCCACCCTGAGCTTCGCCCAGGAGATGGAGCTGCGCGGCCTGGAGCCACGGACCCAACTCCTGACGGCCTGCCTCCAGCCCGCCGCGGAGGGCGTGGCGGCACCCCTCCTGATCCCGGCCGGCGCCCCGACCTTCTTCCTCGAGCGGTTGCGCAGCGCCGCGGACCGGCCGCTCCTCTTGGAGCAGGCCCACCTGTCGGCCGAGCGCTTCCCGGACTTGCTGACCGCCGATCTCGAGCACGGCTCGCTGTACGACTTCCTGGCCGCCCGCTACGACTGCCGGATCGAGCGCCTGCGGGAGACGATCGAGCCGGTGATGCCACCCGCCCGCGAGGCGGGCCTGCTCGGCCAGTCGCGCCGGACGCCGGCCCTGCTCCTCGAAGGCACCGCCTTCGATGCGGCCGACCGGCCGGTCGAGTTCAGCCGGACGTACGTGCCCGGGGATCGTTCCAAGTTCCTCATCGAGTCCACCGGCCGCTCGGTCCGGGGACTGCGGTCCATGCGCGGCTCCGAACAGGGCGCCGCAGCGATCGACGGCCTCGTCCTGACCGGTGGGTCGGGCACGGGAAATGAACGCGGCCGGGACGCGGTCGCCCTGGAGGAAGGGAGCAGGACGTGAGGAGTTTCAAGCGGCTCACCGCGCTCGGTGCGACGGTGGCCATCCTGGCCGCGGCCTGCGGCGGGACGACGGTCACCGCGCCGCCCAGCGCCGCCTCGTCGGGCGACCTGGGCAGCCCCGCCGCCCCGGCGAGCAGCCAGCCGTCCGCGGCCGGCGGCTCGGCGGCACCGGCCACCGTCCCGCCCGGCGGTCCGGTCACGATCAAGTGGTTCTGCTGCCTGGGCACCGGCGACGACCCGAGCCAGCTGCCGGTCGAGGCCAAGGTGGTCTCTGACTTCAACGCCAGCCACCCGAACATCCACCTGGTCTTCGACCACGCCGCCTACCTGGGCGCACGTGACGCCCTGTCGACCGAGCTCGGCTCGGGCAATGGGCCGGACATCGTCGGGCCGGTCGGCGTCGGCGGTGCCGAGGCGTTCCACGGCCAGTGGCTCGACCTGGCCCCGTACATCGCCAAGAACCACTACGACCTGAGCCAGTACAGCCAGGGCGCCGTCGACTTCTTCAAGGTCGGCGACGAGGGCCAGGTCGGCATCCCGTTCGCCATCTACCCCTCCGAGCTCTACTACCAGCCCGACATGTTCGACGAGATCGGGCTCAAATACCCGCCCGCGCACTACGGCGACAAGTACACGATGCCCGACGGCAGCACCGTGGACTGGAACTACGACACGGTTCGCCAGATCGCGATGCAGCTGACGTTCGACAAGAACGGCAAGGACGCGACCCAGGCCGGCTTCGATCCCAACAACATCGTGCAGTACGGCTTCGAGCCGCAGCGCGATGACCTGCGCGGCCTGGGCGCCTACTGGGGCGCCGGCCAGCTCCTGGGACCGGACGGCAAGACCGTCCAGATTCCGGCTGCCTGGGCGACGGCCTGGAAATGGGTCTACAACGGGATCTGGACCGATCACTTCATCGAGACCAACGCGGTCTGGAACAGCCAGGCGTTCAATGCCGGCGGCTATACCTTCAACTCGGGCAAGGTCGCGATGCAGGAAAACTTCCTGTGGAACGTGTGCTGCGTGACCGAGGCCGGCAAGAACTGGAACCTGGCCGCCATTCCGGCAAACAACGGGACGGTCAGCGCGGCATTCAACGCCGACACGTTCCGGATCCTCAAGACGACCAAGCACCCCGACGAGGCGTTCACCGTCCTGACCTACCTCCTGGGCGACGCCTCCACCCAGCTCCTCAACTCGTACAGCGGCTTCCCGGCCCGGACCTCCGCCCAGTCCGGCTTCTACCAGCAGCTCAGCCAGCAGAAGGACGCCAAGGGCAAGCCGATCTACCCGCCCAACGTCAACTGGCAGGTGGCCACTGACGGGATCCAGTACGCCGACAACCCCAACTTCGAGGCGTACATGCCGGGCTACAACCAGTCCGTCGACCTGCTGACCAAGTTCCTGACCCGCTGGACCTCGACGCCCGGCCTGAACATGGACAACGAGATCGCCACCCTCCAATCCCAGCTCCAGGCCATCTGGGACAAGTCCCAGTAGCCCGGTGACCGCACTCCCGACGGGCAAGCGACGCCGCCTCGCGCCGCTTGCCCGACGCGAGGCCAAGTGGGGCTACTTCTTCCTGACGCCGTGGATCATCGGCTTCCTCGCCTTCACGTTGATCCCGATGATCGCCACGCTGGTGTTCACGTTCACCAACGTGACCCTGACCCAGGACACCCCGCTGCGTTTCGTGGGCCTCGACAACTACGCCAACCTGGTCAGCGATCCGGCGACCTGGGCGTCGCTTGGCGTGACCCTCAAGTTCGCGATCCTGGCCCTGCCGGTCGGTGTCCTGGCCCCGTTCGCGGTTGCCCTGCTGCTCAGCAGCCGCCATCTCAAGGGGGCCGGGATCTTCCGAATCCTGTTCTTCCTGCCCTACGTCGTGCCCTTCGTGGCCGGCGTCCTGATCTGGCAGTCGATGCTCAACACCGACAGCGGCTGGATCAACGAGTTCCTGCGCTGGCTGGGCGTCAGCGATCCGCCCAACTGGCTGCAGGACACCGCCTGGGTCTATCCAGGCCTGGTCCTGATCGGGATCTGGGGGATCGGCGGCGGGATCATCGTCTACCTGGCCGGCCTGCGTGGGATCCCCAGCGAGTACTACGACGCGGCCAAGATCGATGGCGCGGGCGCCTGGCAGACGCTCCGCAACGTGACCATCCCGATGATCTCACCGGTCATCTTCTACACCCTGATCCTGGGCATCGTCGATGTCCTCCAGTACTTCCTCGTGCCGCTCGTCCTCAACCAGGGGACCGGTGAGCCGGGCGGCGCGACGAACTTCCTGAACCTGTACATCTACAAGAACTTCTTCACCTACCAGAACATGTCGTATGGAGCCACCCTGGCCTGGCTCCTGTTCGGGATCACACTCCTGATCACCCTGGTCCTGTTCTGGTCGTCCCGGCGCTGGGTCTACTACGCGGGCGAGCGCTAGCTGTGGCCGTGGCGACCAACGGCCGCTTCCATCGGCCCCGGCCGGGGGCGGCGAAGCGAGCCGGCAACTCGTTCGTCCTGACGTTCATCGCGGTCGTCATCGTGGCAGCCTTCCTGTCGCCACTGCTGCGCTCGTTCACCATCTCGCTCAAGAACCCGGACCAGATCAACGAGCTCAACGGACCGGTCTATCCGGCCAGCGCGGTCACCTTCAACTACCAGGGCCAGGACGTCGACGTCTTCGAGGTGCCGTTCAACGGCACTGTGCGCGACCTGGCGATCATCAAGAAGGGCCGGGCGTCGAGCGAGTTCGTGGACCCGGCCAACCCGGCTGCCGGCACGATCACCTGGCAGGGCTCGTGGCGGACGCTGTCGCCGGCCTATACCTTCGATCCCCAGTGGCAGAACTACGTCAACGTCTGGAACGAGCTGGAGTACCCCAAGCTCCTGTTCAACACCATCGCGATCGCCCTGATCGGGATGATCGGGACGCTGGTCTCGTGCGTCCTGGTCGCCTACGGCTTCGCCCGCTTCCGCTTCCCGGGCCGCGACAAGCTGTTCATCCTGGTCATCGCCACGATCTTCCTGCCGGGCGCGGTGACCCTGATCCCCACCTACACGATCTTCGTCAAGCTGGGCTGGGTGGGGACGTGGCTGCCGCTCCTGGTGCCGGCCTTCTTCGCCAACGCGTATGACGTCTTCCTGCTCCGCCAATACTTCCTGACCATCCCGCGGGAGATGGACGAGGCCGCGGCGATCGACGGCGCGGGCCCGTTCCGGACGCTCTGGTCGGTCCTCCTGCCGCAGTCCATCCCGGTCCTGATCGCGGTCGCGATCTTCCATGTCGTGTACTCATGGAACGACTTCTTCGGGCCGCTGATCTACCTCAGCTCGAGCCCCGACCTGCAGACCCTGGCCGTCGGCCTGGCCCGTTTCAGCGGGGCACGGGTGGCCCAGGACCCGGGCCTCATCCAGGCCGGCACGATCCTGACCCTGATCATCCCGGTCGTCCTGTTCGTGATCTTCCAGCGCGTCTTCGTGCGCGGCGTCGTCATCACCGGCGTGGAGAAGTAGGCTCCGCGAATGACGTTCCGGGTGGCCCTGACCTTCGACGCCGAGCATCCCGACCGACCGACCGAGCCCGGCGTCGCTGAGTCGATCCTGGATCACCTTCGGGACGCCGGCGTGCGGGCCTCGTTCTTCGTCCAGGGCCGCTGGGCGCTGGCCTATCCGGGGACCGCCCGGCGGATTCCCGGCGGCGGGCACCTGGTCGGCAATCACTCCCACTACCACGCCCAGATGCCGCTCTTCTCGCCGGCCGGCTTGGCCACCGACGTGCGCGACGCCGAGGCGGTGATCTGCGACGTGCTCGGCGTGGATCCGCGGCCCTGGTTCCGCTGCCCGTTTGGACACGGCCACGACGACCCGGCGATCGTCGGCGCGCTGGCCGGCCTGGGCTACCGGACGATCGGCTGGGACGTCGTGCCCGAGGACTGGGAGCAGCCGGCGGCGGCGGTCGAGGCGCGAGTCGTGGACGGGGTGACGGCGTTCGGCGATGGAGCGGTCGTCCTTCTCCACGCCTGGCCCGCCTCGACGGGCACGGCCCTGCCCGCGATCCTCGCCCGGCTGGCCGGTGCCGGGGCGAGGTTCGTCGGGCTCGACGAGCTCGAGCGCCTGCCCCTCGACACGCCGTCGTGATCGGCGTCATCGCGGTCGATGGCGGCAACTCGAAGGTCGACCTGGCCCTGATCGCCGAGGACGGCGGCTTGCTCGCGGCCGTGCGCGGGCCGACGATCTCGCACCAGGCCCATGGCAGCACCGCCGGG